>NZ_JAFLMX010000165.1:0-1848 GCF_017849675.1 Alteromonas sp. AO-Serp | reverse complement strand
ATAAGGTCGGCATCGGCCAAACCTGTACAAGGATCTTCACTGGTATAGCGAGCAATATCTACGGCTTTTTCTACCGCGAGTGTTAGCGCCGCTTTGCTCAGATCAGCGGTAGACGCACTCCCCTTTCGCTTGCCTACGTATACGCTTATACCTAAGCCACCGTCGTTGGTAAATTCAACGTTTTCAACTTCTTGCATACGTGAAGAAACGGCGATGCCCTGCACTTTAGACATGCTGGCTTCGGCTTGTGTTGCGCCTTTAGAAAGGGCTAATTTCAGTACATCATCTACGACATTTTGAATGTCGGCTAACTGCTGCTCAATTTGCATAGTAAGTTTCGCTGTCTTAATTCGACTGTGATAGTTACAATTTACTAAAGTGTAACACTAATGAGTTTGAAATGAGTGATCAGAAATACAATTCTCCTGAAGATCCTTACTTCGAAGATGCGCAAGCAGATGAGTTCGAAGAGGAAGAATTAATCAGTAAAACTGAGCTGAAGCGTCAAGCTAAAGAACTTCACAAGCTAGGTGAAACGTTGGTTAACCTGACCGATGCTCACATAGCGACGATTCCAATGGATGAAGAGCTTGCTGACGCCGTAGCTATTGCCCGCAAAGTGAATAAGAAAAAAGACGGTTACCGCCGTCAGCTTCAGTTTATCGGCAAAGCTTTACGTCATAGAGATACCGCCCCTATTGAAGAGGCGTTGGCTAAAATTACACATCAGCATCAGGCGAGCAATGCGGCCTTTCATGCACTAGAAAAAGCCCGTGAAGCCGTGATTGAACAGGGCGACCCCGCTATTCAAAAGCTGATTGAAGCGCATCCTGAACTGGACCGCCAAAAGCTGCGCCAATTTCATCGCCAAGTTAAAAAAGAGCGTGAAAAAAATGCGCCGCCTAAAGCATTCAGAGAGCTGTTTCAGTATTTGAAAGACGTTATTCACGACGACTAAAGGGCGGCACGTTAGCCAAACTCGGCATTAAGGCCACCTGCCCAAGGGGGGTAATATGAAAATTTTTTCAAACCCTAATACTAAGCTCAGAAGTAAGTATGGCCAGTATCAAATTGCTGTACTGGGCGACATTGTTGGTGTATCGGCTGAAGGTATTGCTGATGGGGCAGCCATTGAGCGTTACGCACGCGACATGATGGATGTAATTAACAGCTTTGCTGGTAAGCGTTGGGCATTTCTAGGTTTTTTGCATGGCTCAGCTCTTCTCACTAAAGCGGGTGAGACAGAACTGCAGCGTTCAATAGAGTGGCGTGCGAAGCACGGAATGGCGCTTGGCGCGCTGGTTATCGGCGATACCACGGTGCAGCCCATTGTAAGAGCGCAATTTCAGAGAATTTACGACAATGCAGGCCTTGAGCTAGGTATTTTTACCAACGAAGAAGATGCTATTGAGTGGTTGAATGGAAAAGGATTTGAAAGTTAGCCACGACTTATACCAGTTTGCATACAAAAAAGGTTGGTGCCTAGGCCCAACCTTTTTTAATTTTCCAGTTTACGGGTTTGAGCTGAATTAAGCCGTACCACCCACCGTCAACTCGTCAATTTTAAGTGTGGGCTGACCTACACCCACCGGCACGCTTTGACCGTCTTTACCACATACACCCACGCCTTTATCTAGGGCAGTGTCGTTGCCAATCATTGAGATTTTTTGCATAACCTCTGGACCGTTACCAATTAAGGTAGCCCCTTTTACTGGCGCAGTAATTTTACCGTTTTCAATTAAGTAAGCTTCCGCGCTAGAAAATACAAATTTTCCTGACGTAATGTCTACTTGTCCGCCAGCAAAGTTCGGCGCGTAAATACCTTTGTCGATAGACGCGATAATTTCC
>NZ_JAFLMX010000212.1:0-15259 GCF_017849675.1 Alteromonas sp. AO-Serp | reverse complement strand
GTAAGTGAGTTGGCTGACGACGTGTAGATTGTGCTAAAAAGTCATCATCCGCTTGTACCCAATACGCCAAGGAGTTGCCTAAGTCCATAAGCGGGTCGCCCAAGGTCGCCAGTTCCCAGTCCAACACACCGATAATTTGTGTATAGTTATCTGGCTTTAACACCACGTTGTCGAATCGGAAGTCATTGTGGGTAATACAAATGCGTTCATTAGCGGGCATGTGGTTTTCTAGCCAGCGCATTATTTTTTTACCCGAGGGGACATTCCAGGTTTTTGCTTTACTATAGCGTTCGCTCCACCCGCTTATTTGGCGTTCTATGTAGCCAGCACCTTTACCTAAGTGCTCAAGCCCCGCTTTCTTATAATCCACTTTATGAAGCTCGATTAAGCTATCAAGTACATTAGTGCAGAGCTGTTTGGTTTGCTGCTCAGACGTGGTTAAGCCTTTGGGTAAGTTCTTACGTGGTATCACGCCGGTAAACTTCTCCATTACGTAAAACTCTGTGCCTATAACGCTCTCGTCTTCACAAAGTCCAAGCATTTCTGGCACATAGCGGTAAACAGGTTTTAACGCACGCTGTAACCGGTACTCCCGCCCCATATCGTGAGCACCTTTCGCTTTAGTACCTGCCGGTGCCCTTCGCAAAATTAACGACGTTTGTTCGCTCTGGTTTTGTTTACTGCCTTGATAGTCCAAGCAATACGTCCAATTAGACGCGCCCCCAGAATACTGGGTGACTTGAGGCAAGCTATCGCTACTTTGTATCGTGGCCTTCAATGATGGACTCGAGGCACTAATATTTTCCTTAAGCCAATTGTGTACAGCGCTGACGTCTAGCTCTTCGCCTGCACGTACGCTGTCAGCTTTATCTACGACCTGTTGTTGCATATCTCATTCTTCTTGTAATTCTGTTTCAAAGGGCCTATTCAAAGTGCTAACTCACAATCTTTGGCTAGAAGATACTTCTGTTTGTGCCTGTACAAGAGCAGCTCGACAATTATCTTCAGATAGCTTGGCGACAAACACAGGTGAGCGCGTTTCCGTTTTACCTAATTTTGCTTTAAATTTGCTTTAAATTTGCTTTTCCATTGCACGCTTCATCATCTTCGTTTGATTGAGCATATTTTTGATATAACGCTGGGTTGGCAGCAGCTTCTTTAACAGGAAAGCGCGTTTACCCAGTTTATGGGTAAGAATAAGAAACTGCTTTTTATCGACTTGCTGAAATATGGACTCAGCCACGTCTTCTTTCGTCATGTCTGCTTTGGCAAAGAACTTATTGAGCATTTTGTGCGACGCTGGGTTGCTGCTTCGCATCGACTCATCTAAATTCGTTTTGAAGAAGCTTGGACAAACTACACTAACGTCAATATTGTCAGGTGCTAATTCCAACTTCATGGTTTCAGAAAACGACACGACTGCAGCTTTAACCGCGTTATAACTTCCCATATAAGGAATAGGCGTTAGCCCCGCTTGAGATGCAATATTAATGAAATAGCCACCGCCTTGCTCTCGCATTAACGGTAAGAGGGCACGACTGACTCTCACCATGCCTAACACATTAATATCAAACACCCACTGCCATTGCTCAATGCTCTCATCTAAAAGGCTGCCACCAGAAGCAACACCCGCATTGTTAAACACAGTGTCAACACCGCCCCAGCGAGTTTCCAAGGTGTTCGCTAACGTTTGAACATCATTTTCAGAGGTTATATCGCAATGGATGTAAAACGCATTGGCACCTTGGGCGGATAGCGTATTTACTGTTTCATCGCCTCTTTCTTGGTTAATATCGGCAATGCAAATATCTAACCCCTCGTCTTTGCCTGCCCACTTTTCCGCCCACTTAAGGGCAATGGCCTGACCTAAGCCGGTAGCGCCACCGGTAATCAATACGCGCATGATGTGTTTCCTAACTGTTCTTGTTTCATTATTCTTGTATCGGCGTTTATGTTTAGTTGCGCTTTATTGTGTTAAGCGCTAATCAGTACTTCACTATTCTCTCTAATTGACCGCCTTATCAATCCAATCAAACTGATTCCGTCTTTTGCAGTGACACTGATGGCTGTTCGTTACGCATTTTTCGTTTTGCCCACAGGGCCAATAGTGCGGGCCCGATGTACATTGCTACGCCATATACACCAGGTGCAATCGCGTAATCAGGTGCATCTAAAAAGGTAATACATATCAGCATTGCAAGCGCCGCGTTTTGCACGCCTATTTCAATGGCCAGCGTGAGCGAGTCTTTAAATGCTAGGTTTGAAAGCTTAGCAAGCCCGAGCCCTAACAATACCGATGATAAATTTAACGTTAAGCAAACCAAAAACGCGCTTTCAAAGGACGCGGCTAAATTGTTTCTTTCTGAAACCAGCACGCCCACAATCATAAGCAACATGAAGTACATAGAAAACTGCCGAAAGAAACTTTCAGTTTTAGTAGTAAACCTGCTGTTAAAGCGACGAATGGTCATGCCTAAAATGACCGGTACAATTGATATACCAACCAGCCCTATCACTGTTTGAATAATAGAAAAGTCTGGCGCGTTTTCTTTTACAAAGTAATCAAGAGCAAATTGAATGATAAAGGGCGTTGAGAAAACGCAAGCGATGGTAGAAATAGCGGTTAAGCTTACTGAAAGGGCCAGATTTGCTTTTGCGATGTGGCTGATTAAATTACTGGTCGTGCCGCCTGGGCATGCCGCTAAAACCATGACACCAACCGCAATATAATCGGGTAGACCAAAAACAAAGCACAGTCCTAGCGCCAACATAGGCAGCAATATAATTTGCCCTATAAAACCCGTTATTACTGCTTTAGGTGCTTTAAGTAGTCGGGCAAAGTCTGCAAGGGTTAGCGTTAGCCCCATACCAAACATAACAAATGCCAACGCTAGAGGTAACAACACCTCGGTAAGTACAGATGCCTGCATGCACACGCCCCTTACAAAAGAAGCCTCTATAAAAGAAACCTTTTATTAACATTTAAGCCAGTGTACTCTGTTTAATAATAAATAAAAATGATGCCTTATTATAGAAACCCATAAATGATATGCATGGAAAATTAGACCTAAATTTGTTTGTTGTGCTGCGCGCGGTCTACGATCAGGGCAGCATTACGAAAGCCGCCAACGCACTGCATATCACTCAGCCTGCGGTGAGTCACGCCTTAGGTCGTCTGCGAGAGAAATTTGATGATCCGCTGTTTATTCGTCATGGACGACAAGTCGTGCCTACCCCATTTTGCCAAGGCATTATTGCATCGGTTGTGAAATCAATAGAAACCCTTGAAAGTACGTTAAAAGGTAAAGTGGGCTTTGATATAAGTGATAAATCTCGTCAGATAAACCTTGGTTTACGAGATATTTTAGAATCTATATTTTTTCCCGTGCTTATTCCTCAGCTTGTTAAACATACTCCCAATATCACGGTGAATAGTAGACAGGTTACCTGGCCCGAGCTTGCTCCCGCGTTAGCCGCTAAAGATCTTGATATCGTAATTGACGCATTAGTTCCCACCAGCCGTGACATTCGTTCACAGTTTATCTGCGAAGAAACGTTTGTCGTGGTATGCGCGCCTAGCAATAGCTACGTAGATAACCCGAGTATCAAGAGCTACTCAGTTGCACAGCATGCGCTTGTATCTTTAAAAGACTCTAAATTAGATACGGTAGATCTAGCCCTTGCTCAGCACAATTTACATCGCAACATCGCATTGCAGTGTGAACACTACTTTGCCGCCGTTAACGTAGTTAGCCAATGCGATCTTTTGCTGACCATGCCAACGCGATTCGCCCAACAATTCAGTAATAAATTCGATATCGAAATTCTGCCCCTTCCATTTGACGTCCCCCCACTCCCCGTACACATGTACTGGCACAAACACGCCGATGAAGACTTAGTGAATGTATGGATGCGAGATAGGCTTTTAGACGTGGCGAGTAAGTTGGGGTTATAGCGCGTATTTGTGTTGCTGTAACACAATGGTCAAGCAAGCGTCACGGTAGTGTCAATTTGCAAACCTATAGTGACGATCCAAGGCATCGCTTTGGGAAACCGCTATGAAAAAGACACACTATCGAACACTTTGGCTTTCTGATATCCATTTAGGAAATCGCGACTGCAAAGCTGAATACTTACTTTCCTTTCTTAATAGCATCACTGTAGACACCCTCTATTTGGTGGGAGATATCGTTGACATGTGGCAAATGACCAAGCAATTTCGCTGGCCACAGGCGCACAATCAAGTCATGCACAAATTCATGCAAATGAGCCAAGACGGCACGCGTGTGGTGTACTTACCCGGCAACCACGATGAACCAATTCAGTCTTATTCTGGTATGGCTTTCGGTGATATAGAAATAGAGCGAGAGTTGGTACACACCACCGCACAAGGAAAGCGTTATTTAGTCTTACATGGCGATCAGTTCGATGGCGATGTGACTATGGGCAAATTCCATGCGTGGATTGGCGATAAAGGTTACGACCTTTTGCTTTTTCTAAATAGAGAGTTTAATCGCCTACGCGCGTGGCGCAAGCGCGAATACTGGTCACTTGCGGGCTATATTAAAAAGCACATTAAGGGTGCGAATGAAGCCATTGCTCGTTATCGAGAAGCATGCTGTAGGCGCGCCGATGAAATGGGACTCGACGGTGTAGTGTGTGGCCATATTCACCATCCTGAAAGCAGCTTTGAAAGCAGCTTTGAAAACGGCATTCACTACATTAATGATGGGGACTGGATAGAAAACTGCAGTGCACTGTCAGAAGACGTGAACGGTAATTTATCTCTTATTCATTACCTTGATTCATTAGAGTCAGCTACCGTAACACCAATTACAACCAAAACCTCTCGCTCAGAAGCAGCATAGCTGGCATTACACAAATGGGGCTGTAACGGCCCCTGACTATTGCTATTCACCAAGCAACAGGTTAATTCCAACCCCATCCATCAAGGTTAGAGCCTGCTGACCTGTGCCTCATATCATAGATTAACAGGTCATAGTTACAACTTTTTAACACTGTCAAATAACTGCCATGAAACTGTGTGAAAAGCGTCACATTGCCCTGCTATTGTTCGCCAAAACCGGAAGAGAAACAGGTTCTATGTTTACTGTAAACGACGTACTGAACAAGCATTACCCTCAAGTAGCAAATAACCCCATTCTATTTAAGTCGCTGTCATTCGTCTTAAGGCACCTTCTTCACGAACGTGAAATTACTGAATTTGGTGAAACCTATCCGCATTACGAAGATATCGATTTCGTAGAGCAAGTGCTTGAATATTTTAATATCAGCTACTCCACCCGCGATGTAGAAAAAGAGCGCATTCCAAGTGAAGGTAGAGTGGTGATTATTGCTAACCATCCGATTGGCTCACTCGACGCACTTGCGCTTATAAAGCTGGTTAGTGAAGTACGTCACGACTTGAAAGTGGTCGCCAATGAAATGCTTATGGCCATTGAACCGCTTCACGATATGCTGTTACCTGTAAACAATATGCAGGGAGGCACACCAAAACAGCATTTATCGGCAATTCAAAAACACCTTAACAGCGACGGCGCCATACTGATTTTTCCTGCCGGTGAAGTTTCTCGATTACGCCCGCAAGGTGTTCGCGACACCAGATGGCACACAGGTTTTTTACGCATTGCAAAGCAAGCAAAAGCACCCATATTGCCGGTTTATATAGACGCGAAAAATAGCCCGCTTTTTTACGGCGTGTCCATGGTATACAAGCCATTAGCCACCGCGCTGCTCGTTAAAGAGATGTTCAAACAGCGTAAGAAGCATTTACCTATGCGCATTGGCGAACTTATTCCATTTGAAGCGTACCAGCAAACCAATATACCGTTAAAAGAGCAGGTAAAGCTGTTTAAGCGCCATCTGTATCGCATTGGCAGTAACAAGAAAGGCGTATTTGAAACCCAGGCTTCTATTGCCATGCCAGAAGACAGAAAAGAACTGGCCCTCGCTATGCGAGACTGCGAACATTTAGGTGAAACTGGCGACGGAAAATCTATTTACCTATACCAACACAAAAGCTGTTCACCGATTATGCGAGAGATTGGCCGCCTGCGCGAGGTGGCGTTTCGAGCCGTGGGCGAAGGTACCAACAAGCGTAGAGACATCGATCAGTACGACTCCCACTATTATCACCTTGTACTTTGGGATGACAACGATTTAGAAATTGTGGGTGCCTACCGCTTTGGCGATGCTGAGCTTTTGACAGCGCCAGACCACCCTACCGGACTCTACTCTGCCACCTTATTTAATTACGGTAAGGACAACGATAAACTCTTCAAAGAAGGCTTAGAGCTAGGGCGAAGCTTTGTCCAGCCTCGCTATTGGGGAAAGCGTAGTTTAGATTATTTGTGGTTTGGTATCGGGGCATTTTTAAGCCGCTACCCAAAGTATCGCTATCTGTTTGGTGCGGTGTCACTCAGTAATGCCTACCCTGAACCCGCTAAAGATTTATTGGTACAATTCTATTCCACGTACTTCCCTGCCAAGTTTGGCGAAGCGACCTGCAAGCGACCTTATCAAATGGCGAACGACGCGTTACATCAATTTACAGGTAACGATTACAAGGCAGAATTTACGCAGCTAAAGCATTTACTGGCTAACATGGGCGTAAACGTACCAACGCTGTATAAGCAGTATTCTGAAGTGGCTAAAGACGGCGGGGTGGCATTTTTAGGCTTTAATGTCGACCCAGATTTTAACGACTGTATCGACGGACTGGTGGTGGTTGATATGCAAACACTTACTGAGAAAAAGCGCAAACGCTATCTAACCGATATTCAGCTTAAAGCCACAGCCTAAGCGAAGAGGGAGCTTCTGACAAACGCTCCCTTTCTCATTCTACGGCCTTCCGCTTTACTGAAAATCTCAGAAGTCGTTATCGCTCGCCAACATACTTAAGAATGTCGGTATAAATATCTTCAAGAGTGAGCAAATCAGACACATGAATGTGTTCGTTTATTTGGTGAATGGTGGTGTTTGGCACACCCACTTCAACCACTTGTGTGTGCTCACTAGCAAAAAAACGCCCGTCAGAAGTACCACCAGATGTACTGATAACAGGGTAACGCCCTGTAGCGCCCTTTATCGCTTTTTCTACGCAGGCAATTAAGCAATGCTCCGCATTACTCTTGGGCTTGCTCAAGTAAGCTTCACAGGGTCTTGAAAAGCTAACTTTGGCTTCTGTATCAATGCTATTGATAATACTGCGCAGCAATACCGATAAACTGTTTTGATTAAACTGCCACGAATATCTGACATTAAACTCTATACGAACAGCACTAGGCACTATGTTATCTGTGAAGCTTCCCGTGTCCATGTGTGTTATTTGAAGCGTAGTACCAGGGAAATCATCACTCCCCTTGTCAAATGGGTACTGTGTTAGCGCATTAATCACGTTACTCGCTTTGTGGATAGCATTTACCGCTGTCTTTGGATAAGCCACGTGACCTTGCTTTCCTGCAATATGGATAGTGCCGGAAAGTGAACCCCTGCGGCCAATCTTAATTGTATCGCCGGTTGATGCAGATGCAGAAGGTTCACCGACTAGGCACATATCAAGCTGGACATTTTTAGATGCCAAATATTCAGCTATCCATTTAGAGCCCCACTCCGCCTCCCCTTCTTCATCACTGGTGATTAGCCACCAGAAAGAGACCTTTTCCTTATCTAACGAGGTAATGGTTCGCTCTGTGGCCGCTAGCATGGCTGCGATGCCTGTTTTCATATCGGCAGCACCACGTCCATATAATTTATTTTTGCTAATTACGGGACTAAAAGGCGGTGACTTCCACTTATCAAGAGGACCTGGGGGCACTACATCAGTATGGCCGCTAAATGCAAAGTGATTCGGGCCCTGCCCCCACCTTGCGACGAGGTTGCTCACACCATTAATTGTGTATTTTTCACAAAAGAAACCGAGCTTTTCGAGCTTGTATATCAGGTAACTTTGGCAACCAGCGTCCTGTGGGGTAATCGACGCTCTTGCCATAAGCACTTCGGCAAAATAAATACTGCGAGCTGGCGCTATGGAAGGTAAAGGCTGAATTGACATGTATAAGAAACCTTTATGAATCGTGAGTCTATTACACAAATGTAAAGTGACACGGCAATAACAGATTTACGACAATGCCATGACAGCCGACAAAGTAACCTGAAGCTAAAAATAATAAAGGGTGATAACAAGGAAGGCGACAATGGGTGAGTTGGCGACTAGGACTGGCTCGTTAAGATTTGTCTAAATCAACGCGCGTTGTTATAACTAGAACATAACTTAAAGAAAGGCATTACTGTGTTAAAAATCATTGTTTTAATACCCCTTATTTTGTCACTACTCTGGTTTGGCTATTTACAAGCCAACAAATACACTCTGGAGCAAGGCAAGCAAGGGTTTCTGTACATATTCGTGTTATCTGGTGTTATTGCGGCATTTTATACACTGATGCTGTTCTTAACGAACTAACGCACTTCAAACAAACACCCAATCACTGTGTTGTAAAAAAAGCCAGCATCTATGAAAGAGGCTGGCTTTTTAGTAATTACCGGTGTCACTGCTAGTCGCAGCGACAGCTTTTACGCAGCAGTGCTTATAGCGTCTGTGAGATAGTCACTTCTGCATTTGCGCGAAGCGCATCAATATATTGTTGATAAACGCGCTGGCCTTGTACCTGAGCAAGGCGCTGCTTCAGGCTTTCACCCAACTCATTCTCAAGCTCTGGTGCTGCGTTAACGTTTTCAAGCATAACAACAGCAACGTCACCGTTTACCGTTGTTGCAACATCAACTTTATCTTCGCCTTCAAGGGCAAGAGAGAAAAGCGTGTCAACGAGTGCACGTGCAAGTGTACCGCCCGCTCTCGGAACAGCAGCTGCTGTCTCCCAAGACACAGACTTTTCAGCTAGCTCGCTTTCAACGCTTTCTCCAGCACGCACTTTTTGTGCGATATCAAACGCCCAAGCTTCTGCAGCTTCTTTTGACTTTTCAGCCTTAACAGAGGCTTCGATGCCTTCGCGTACTTCTTCAAGAGATTGAGTACGCTGAGGCTGATGCTCAATAACACGCGCAACAACAACGGTTTCGTCGTCTAGTTCTATAATATCGCTATTAAGCCCTTCATCAATAAGTTCAGAAGAGAAAGCAACGTCTAGTAAACCAGGGAAGCTTAGATCAGCGGGTGCGGTGTTGCGACTAAATACCACTGACTCTTGCACAGGCAAATCAACCGCGTTCGCTGCATCTTCTAACGTATCAGGTACTTCAAACGCAATTTCAGCTAACGTATTTTGAAGCTCAAAGTACTTTTCCATAGCTGCGTCATAAAGAAGCGTATCGCGAATCTCACCCGCTACTTCATCGAAAGATTTAACTTGTGCTTCTTTTAAGTCTGTCAATTTGATGATGTGAAAACCAAACTCGGTTTCAACTACGTCGGATACATCGCCAACATTTTGTAAAGCAAAAGCTGCTTCATCAAACGCTGGGTCCATCATTTCTGGCGTAATGAAGTCTAGGTCACCACCGTTTTCGGCAGAGAATGTGTCATCAGAGTTTGCTTCTGCAAGAGCCGCAAAGTCTGCACCGTTGTCGAGTTCTGCTTTTAATGATTCTGCTTTTGCTTTCGCTGCATCGGCATCATCGCCCGCTTCGATAAGAATATGAGAAACACGGCGCTCTTCTTCTTTGCCGTAGCTTCCCAGGTTATTTTCGTAGTACGTGCGAACCGCTTCTTCATCAACCGAAACGCGATCTTTCAAGTCATCGACACTTAACTTAACGTAAGCAAGTTTAACCTGCTCGTCAGTATCGAAAGAGGCGATGTTGTTATTATAAAAAGCTTCAACATCCGCATCTGTCACTTCGATTGAGCCGGCAAACTCATCAGAGCTCACTAGCACGTATTTCGCATCACGAGTTTGGCGCTGTAGCGCATTCGCTTGCTGTACTTCACCGTCCAACGCAAATGAAGAATTCGTTAGCGCTGCAGCCAACTGGTTTTGTGTCATTTGAACGCGCAGATAATCACGGAAATCGGCTACTTGAAAACCGTTTTGACGAAGAATGGCTTGGAAACGTTCGTTATCGAACTGACCACCAAACTGGAATTCAGGCATTTGTGTTATGGTTTCGCGAATTTGTTTATCACTTACGCGCAATCCCATGTCCGTCGCTTGTTGCTGAATTAATTTTTCAGCAATAAGTCTGTCCAGTACATTTCTTCTGAAATCTGCGAGGTATTGCTCACTAGAGAAAAGCTGTGCGATGCTTTCGCCGTATTGTGACTCCATTTGTGCACGCTGATTCTGATATGCACGCTCTAGTTCTTGTGCCGAAATTTCTTCGCCATTAACAGTAGCTACTGCAGTAGTACCTGATGATGTTAGGTAGCTACCTACACCTGCGAATACGAAACTTAAAACGATAAGCGCGATAATCGCCATCGCCCATGGGCCTTGAGAACCTTCTCTGATTCTTTCTAGCATGATTGTTCTTCAACTCCGTTGCTTACTACAGTTACCTCAAACCATCACAAATCCGTGAGTGCGAGATAAAATAAGCGCTGATTATAACCCAATGCTGCCGAATATAAACGACCAAAACACACTATTTGTACTGTCTTTCGTTAAGTTCGAACGTTGCGAGGACATGTATAAAACTCATCAAGCCTCGTAGGGTTATTTCTACTCTTAAAATATTGGGGTCAGAGTCATTACTCTGACCCCAATATTGAATTCTTTGTTTTAGAAATAAAAAAGGCGATGGACTAGCCATCGCCTTTTTCTATAATTTTTGTGCTTAGTTACAAGCGTCTTTCAGTGCTTTACCAGCTTTGAAAGATGGAACTTTCGCTGCTGAAATCTGAATAGTCTCACCAGTTTGTGGGTTGCGGCCACTGCGAGCTGAACGTTCGCGAACTGAGAAAGTACCAAAGCCTACTAGTGCAACTTGGTCGCCGTCTTTAAGCGCCGCAGTTACTGAGTCAGTGAATGCGTCAAGAGCGCGGCCAGCAGCTGCTTTAGAAATGTCTGCACCAGCAGCGATTTGGTCGATAAGTTGAGACTTGTTCACAATTATGATCCCCTTCGATTGTTATTATACTGTTTGTCCAAAACGATTTTGCTTGAACGTTATAGCAAGCTTGATTGTTAACATCAAGCTTCAGTCACAAATAATTAACTTTATTAATGAATCGCTGCAATCCCTTTTGTGGCAAGGCTTCAAGCGAATACCACTTAAAGGTAACACAACTTTTGCGACTTGAAAGCCCTAATTTTAAAAAAATCAGGTTTTCTTTCGCGCAATGCACATTTTTTGTTCAATTATTGCAATTTTATAGCAAAAAAACGGCTACACGCCTTTAAAAACAAAGGATTGTAGCCAGTCGATTAAGTTATTTTTTAACCACCTTGACGCTTTCTACAGGTTCCTGCAGTGCAATATCAAGAACTTCATCAATCCACTTAACCGGATGGATTGATAAATCTTTCTTCACGTTGTCTGGAATTTCTTCCAAATCACGCTCGTTATCTTTTGGAATAACGACAGTTTTAATGCCGCCTCGATGCGCAGCTAATAGTTTTTCTTTAAGTCCACCAATAGCAAGCACCTCACCACGTAGGGTGATTTCACCGGTCATAGCTACATCGCACTTCACAGGGTTACCCGTAAGTGACGAGACAAGTGCAGTGCACATAGCAATACCTGCGCTAGGGCCATCTTTCGGCGTAGCACCTTCAGGTACGTGCACGTGAATATCACGTTTCTCGTAGAAGTCATCGTTTATGCGAAGCTTTTCTGCACGACTTCTTACCACCGTCATAGCAGCCTTAATAGACTCTTGCATGACATCACCTAAAGAACCCGTTGATGTCATTTTGCCTTTGCCCGGAACCGACGTTGTTTCAATGGTCAGTAAGTCACCACCTACCTGCGTCCAAGCAAGTCCTGTAACTTGGCCAATTTGATTGTCTTTGTCCGCTTTACCGTAGTCAAAGCGTTGAACGCCAAGATAGTCCTTAAGGTTATCCTGTGTTACGACTACTTTGTCTTTGCTTTTCTTAAGCAAAATATCTTTCACGGCTTTACGGCATACTTTCGACACTTCGCGCTCTAAGCTACGAACCCCGGCTTCACGGGTATAGTATCGAATCATACCGATAACGGCAGAATCGGTAATTTCCAACTCCTTCGCTTTAAGCCCATTTCGTTCCATTTGCTTACCAATTAAATGGTTCTTTGCAATGTTGAGTTTTTCGTCTTCTGTGTAGCCAGATAGACGAATCACTTCCATACGGTCAAGTAATGGACCTGGAATATTCATGCTGTTAGAGGTGGCCACGAACATAACGTCTGACAGGTCGTAGTCGACTTCCAGATAATGATCACTAAAGCTATTGTTTTGCTCTGGATCTAGTACTTCAAGCAGCGCTGACGCAGGGTCGCCTCGCATATCTGATGACATCTTATCGATTTCATCAAGTAGGAAGAGCGGGTTTTTAACCCCTACTTTCGCCATTTTTTGAACTAGCTTACCTGGCAATGAACCAATGTAAGTACGACGGTGACCACGGATTTCAGCTTCGTCACGTACGCCACCTAGTGCCATACGCACATATTTGCGACCTGTCGCTTTCGCTATCGACTGGCCTAATGAAGTTTTACCTACACCTGGAGGACCAACAAGACACAGAATTGGGCCTTTTAGCTTCTTAACACGCTGCTGAACGGCTAAATACTCAAGAATGCGCTCTTTCACTTTCTCTAGGCCGTAGTGGTCTTCGTTAAGCACACCTTCTGCGCGGGAAAGATCTTTCTTAACCGGCGAGCGCTTGTTCCACGGCACGTTAGTCAACCATTCAATGTAGCTTCGAAGCACGGTAGCTTCTGCAGACATTGGTGACATCATCTTAAGCTTTTGAAGTTCAGCTTTCGCTTTATCTTCCGCTTCTTTAGGCATTTTAGCGTCGGCTATCTTTTTAGATAACGCTTCAAATTCGTCAGGTGCGTCATCCAGTTCACCCAACTCTTTCTGAATAGCTTTCATCTGCTCATTCAAGTAGTACTCGCGCTGGCTCTTTTCCATTTGCTTTTTAACGCGGGTACGAATTTTCTTTTCGACCTGCAGCAAATCAATTTCGCCTTCCATCAGCGCCATCAGATATTCAAGACGCTCATTGACGCCCTGCATCTCTAACACTTTTTGCTTTTCAGTAAGCTTAAGAGGCATATGTGCAGCCATGGTGTCGGCTAAACGAGGCGCATCTTCAATGCCATTTAGTGATGTCAGTACTTCTGGTGGAATTTTTTTGTTTAGCTTTACGTAGCCTTCAAACTGAGAAACCGCAGAGCGAATAAGCACTTCTTGTTCGCTCTCATCAATCTCTTCATCAGTTAGTTTGTCTACATTAGCAACAAAGAACGGCTCTGATTGCTTATAGCTTTCAATTTCACCGCGTACACTACCTTCTACCAGCACTTTAACCGTACCGTCGGGTAGCTTTAGAAGTTGTAGGATAGTAGCAATAGTACCGACGGTATAGATGTCGTCCGCTTCAGGCTCATCTACGCCAGCGTCTTTTTGTGCTACTAGAAAAATTTGTTTGTCATTATCCATTGCCGCTTCTAGACAACGAATTGATTTCTCACGCCCAACAAATAGGGGTATGACCATATGCGGGTAAACAACCACGTCCCGCAAGGCAAGCACAGGAATTTCAATGCGATTTTCACGCTCAACTGTCATACTTGTTCTCAATTAGTTTGAAATGTCATTTTTATATGGGGATGCAAGAGCAAAGTTCAATCGAAACTTATTAAAGTGCGTTAATTCCTTAACCTTACCTTCCCTGCTCTAGGGCCTGTTGACCTTAGTATAACCATTATCGATTTTGCCTCGAATGGCAATACTAAACGCAAAAATCTAGTAGAAAGGATAGCGAGATTTGTTTTAACCGCTCAAATATCATCCACTTTCAAGGTATACCCTTTGGTTAAACGTAGATCAGATTAGACTGCGAGATCTGAAACCTTGGCTGTTAAAAACAAAAAAAGGCCCTAAAGGGCCTTTTTTCACAAAACCAGCATCTATTCAGAGGCGGCTTTCTTTTCGTTGCTGTCGTAAATCAAGATAGGTTTTGATTCACCGCGAATAACGGTTTCATCAATAACAACTTTGCTCACGTCTTCCATTGAAGGAAGGTCGTACATAGTATCAAGCAAAACCGCTTCAACGATTGAGCGAAGACCACGTGCGCCTGTCTTACGATCCATTGCCTTTTTAGCAATAGCATTAAGTGCATCGTCACGGAACTCTAGCTCTACATCTTCCATCGAGAACAATGCACCATATTGCTTGGTGATTGCATTCTTAGGCTCGCGTAGAATTTGAATTAATGCTTCTTCATTCAACTCTTCGAGGCTTGTTACAACCGGTAGACGACCAATGAACTCTGGTATCAAACCATATTTCACTAAGTCTTCAGGCTCAACTTGCTTAAACAGTTCACTGATTTGTTTGCTATTGTCTTTCGACTTAACCGTAGCACCAAATCCAATACCCGTGTCTTTTTGTGCGCGTTGCTCAATAACTTTATCAAGACCAGCAAACGCACCACCACAGATGAACAATATCTTAGAGGTATCAACCTGCAAGAATTCCTGCTGTGGATGTTTACGCCCACCCTGCGGAGGAACAGACGCAACCGTACCTTCGATTAACTTAAGCAGTGCTTGCTGAACACCTTCACCCGATACATCTCGAGTAATAGATGGATTGTCTGACTTACGAGAAATCTTATCGATTTCATCTATGTAAACAATTCCGCGCTGCGCTTTCTCAACGTCATAGTCGCACTTCTGCAGTAACTTTTGGATGATGTTCTCAACATCTTCGCCCACGTAGCCAGCTTCAGTTAGCGTGGTTGCGTCAGCCATGGTAAATGGAACGTCGAGTAAACGCGCTAGGGTTTCCGCTAGCAGCGTTTTACCACTACCAGTAGGTCCTATTAACAAAATATTACTTTTGCCAAGTTCTACGCCTTCGTGAACATCGCCATTGCGCAAGCGCTTGTAGTGGTTATACACCGCTACTGATAATACCTTCTTTGCATGTTCTTGCCCAATAACGTAATCGTCTAGGTGAGCATGAATTTCACTTGGTTTAGGTAAAGCGTCCTGCTTTTGCTTAGGCGCGATTTCCTTAATTTCTTCGCGAATGATATCGTTACATAACTCAACACACTCG
>NZ_JAFLMX010000213.1:0-1762 GCF_017849675.1 Alteromonas sp. AO-Serp | reverse complement strand
GTTTAGCTTGCGTGTCTGAATCGTCAACTTGCTGCGACTCTTTCTTACGACGTTGACCAGCGGCACTAACGTGACGTGGAGAGCGGCGTGAACGGCCACGGCCTTCACGTTTTTGACCATGCTCTTCACTGTTAGCGTCGGTATTTGCATCAGTGCCGTTAACGGAATCACTAGTTACCGCTGATGAGTCATCTTCACCCTTAACTGCATCCGATACTGGCTTCGCTTCAGCAGGTTTATCCGCTGGCTTTTGCGCGGCTTTGGCGGCTGGCTTTTGCTCATCCTTCTTCTGTTCAGCAGTGTTTTCAACCGGTGACTCTGCTTTCGGCGCTTTAGGCTTGGCGTCAGCTTTAGCTTTGTGCTGCACTGGCGCTTCTTTGGCTACTGGTGTGGCCTGCGCTTCGCTTTGTTCAGCAGTATTCACCGCGTTGTCATCTTTCTTCACACGAACGCTGCGGCGTTTATCACGACGTTTTCTACGTTCAGCAACTTCACGCTTCTTCTGTGCTTGGTTTTCTTGCTGCTCGCCATCTTGCTTTTCGTGCTTAGGCTTTTGTTGCTCATCGCGTGGTTGCTGTGCCTTACGAGGCTTACGACCTTTGTTATTGCGCTTATCATCTTGATCTTGACGCTGGTCTTGTCTCTGGTCTCGTTGTTGTTCGCCGCGCGGTTTGCGATTATCCTGCTGCTCACCATCGCGGTTCTGGTCTTTACCTTGAGACTGATTGCCACGACGATTGTTCTTGTTGCGCGGCTTGCGGCGACGGTCGTCATTATTGCGGCTGCGGTTGTTTCTATTTTTATTACCAGACTGTGGCTTCTTGTCTTTATTAGTTTCTTCTTCGCTTTCGCTACCGAATAAATCACTAATCCACTTGCCAAATCGGGCAAATAGTGAAGGCACATCGTCGGCTTTCTTTGCTGCTTCTTCTTTTGGCGCAACTACAGGTGCAGCCGTTGGTGCAACAAGGCCTTTCAGTGCTGGCTCTTCGCGCTTAACCGGTGCAGAAGTCGTTGTTTCCGTCTCAGCTTCTACCGCAGGCATTAACTCTACGTCGTAACTCGCTTCAGATATAACGTCATCTGGACGTCTGCGTAATACCTGGTAGTGCGGTGTATCTAGGTTTGCATTAGGAATAAGCAGTAAATCAACACCGTGGCGCTTTTCGAGAAGCTGAATTGACTTACGCTTTTCGTTAAGTAAATAAGTCGCAACTGGAACAGGCAACTGTGCTTCAATTTGCCCTGTGTTTTCTTTAATGCTCTCTTCTTCCAAAATACGAAGAATAGACAGTGCCAAAGACTCAGTGCCTCGAATGGTACCGTGACCAGAACAGCGAGGACACACGTGATGCGCTGATTCGCCTAAAGAAGGGCGTAAACGCTGGCGAGACATTTCCAAAAGGCCAAAGCGAGAAATGCGACCCAATTGCACTCGTGCTCTGTCGCTTCTCACCGCGTCTTTCATGCGGTTTTCAACTTCACGTTGGTGACGTACTGGCGTCATATCAATGAAGTCGATTACAACCAATCCACCTAGGTCACGAAGACGCAGTTGACGGGCAATCTCGTCCGCCGCTTCTAGGTTTGTGTTAAGCGCTGTCTCTTCAATATCACCACCTTTTGTTGCACGGCCAGAGTTAATATATATAGATGTTAGTCGTTATGTTGGGATGATAACATTTGAGCCGCCTGAATGCAAACGCACTTCTCGTTGGAATCCAGACTCAATTTGTCTATCGATTTCGTAGTGATTAAATAA
>NZ_JAFLMX010000342.1:0-5256 GCF_017849675.1 Alteromonas sp. AO-Serp | reverse complement strand
CTGCTCTGCGCCGGATTATCCGCTAACACCTTTTCAGACTTACGCCCGAACAACTGGCGTTTAAGCCAGTCGAGTTGCTGCTTGAGTTGCGCAATTTCATCGGCTTGATGAGCAAAGGCAGCCTCAATTTCAGACGGTGAAAGGTGACTAATAGAGCGTGTTTTCATGGGCTAAATTATAACAAAATCAGTTAATTAAATCGCCTGTTTTGTTTGTCTTTTTGCCAGTAAATCCCATCAATCAAACACTGTAACTGGGCACTGTTGAGTGGTGTTTTGGTGTTGCCGTCAGACACGTTAGCGAAGGTGCCTTTTTCTAACCGTTTGCTCCACAAACAATAACCGCCCTGGTAGTAATACAATACCTTCAGCTGAGTACGGCGCTTATTGGGGTTCTAGGGATTTTCCCCTCTAAAAAGACATAATCCTCTGTAGACCACACCAATAAATGGCTGCGGAGGTGGTTTACTTTCAGCTTGGAGCCTAATCATCCACTATCGGCCTTGTTATTTCGCCAATATTGGGCAATTTCCCAGTATTAGTGAAGTTATACGTTCCGCTTAAGTTGATATTTTGCCACGCAACGGGCGAAACAGCACGAGTGATACCCGCTTTCTCTTCATCTCCTCTCGCTTCAAAGTGTCCCAGCAGATGACTCAGTATCGCGGAGTTGAAGTAGATGATCGCGTTGGCAAGCAATCTTGCACATTCATTCCAGATAGCGATTTCACTCTCGTTTTTGCCTCGGAACTGATCGCCATTCACCGACGCAATAGCCCGTCTCAGGAAGTGCCACGCTTCTCCCCGGTTAAGGGCACGCTGAACGTACTGCCGCAAACTGGCATTGTCTATGTAATCCAGTAAATATTGCGCTTTGACCAGTCGATTATACTCCGTCAGCGCCTGTAATGTCGGGTGCCCCGAAGGATAACCAGACAACTTTCTTACCAGCATTGCCTGTGTCGTTCGCTTTGTCTGAAGTGACAGAACAATGCGCCTAATATCCTGCCATCCCGTTTCGATGACATTCGTCCTGATGGGCTTTTTCAGGGCAAGGTTGGTGCCGCCGTGTTCATTTTCAGTTACGTCAAACAGATCATTGATGACACTACTGAACTGCGCGTATCGCGGTGCAAAACTGTAACCGCATAGATCCAGTAAGGCGAAGTTAACATGATTGACACCGTGTGTATCTGTCGAGAGTACGTCAGGTTTGATTTCACTGCTGTTGGATTGTAACAGGTCATAAATATAGTGTGATTCGTGCTCGTTGGAACCGATGATCCGAGCATTGAGGGCGCTGTGGTTGGCCACCAGTGTCATGGCCGTGATCCCTTTGTTGGTGCCGAAATACTTAGAGGAGTACCGGGTTTTAAAGGTTTCCAGATGGGTTTCGAATTTCTGACCATCCGCACTGGCATGCAGCTGGTCCTCCTGAATATGGTAGTGGCGGAAGATGGGTAGCGCTGCAACCGCATTATTGATCACGTCGCTGGCGTCATGCAGCGTTTCAGGCCGGATATAGTTGGCCTGCACCGTACTCAGGTGTTCATAGCTTCGATCGGAGATCTGCGCCATGCCATACACACCACGGTGAGTGGCGTTGGCAATCAGAATGGCCAGTAAATCATCCTGATGAGTGAACCCTTGTTTTTGTATCGGAAGTACATGAGTCAGACATTTCATGAACCCGGTTTCGCGCTCTACATACCGCAGTACATCCGCGATACCGACCGGTTGCATTCGCTTAAAAAAGGGATTGTTGACCAGAGATGTAGCGCTTTTGGTCGGCAGACGCCAGCGGGTACCGGTACGATTTTTCATGATCACATTTCGATTGTCTCCCTCATCAATATGGAGAGCAACGTCTTTGAGCGCACTTTCCAGCCGGTGTTGTTGCTCCTGTAACAATAACTCTGCGGGCTGTTTTAGTCTGTCCAGTGTTGATGAGGCCAGCAAGGTATCCTGCGATGTCTGGGGGATCAGGTCGTCTTCCAGTGCGCGGTATTTGGTAACATTTGGCAAATAAATGCGTCCATTCAGTCGTGAGGTTAACTGCCGGTAGAGCAGCCATTCGTAACGTTGCGGGTTAACGTTATCCTGTTTAACCAACCATGGGAGGTGCTTTTTCGGGATGAGCGACGTATCCATCGTCTTCAGTGGTCCACCGAATGCGATTTCCGTCTGCATCTGTTGAAGTTGGGCGACGACGGCTTCTGAGCCTTTACCGGCCTCACATTCAAGGCACAAGAACACCTGCCTTAACAGTTGCTCCAGGAGATTGCATTGTTCATCGTAATGTTGCCACTGGTACTCTTCCACGGTCCGTTTCTGTTTTTTCAGGTAAAGGCAGAGGGTCTGGATATCCCTGTCATTCATGACCTTCAATGCCTGTTGTCTGACTACTGAGAAGGGTTGATTATCATCAATGTTCTCATCCACAAACAGATGCAGTAACTCTGCCGCTTTCGTGACATTGTCCGCGGCTGACTGCCAGGACAGGAACACTGCTTGTTGTGCAAAGGTGTTGGCAGCTTCTTGTTGCTTGCGGATATGGTAAATGAACCCATCAGTTAACCGTTCCAGTGCCAGTTGTATCCGCTCTGTCAGGTGACATAGCAACCATAGATGCTGCTGTGCGCGTTTGAATCGTTTGAGTTTACTACCGTAATAGTTGATGAGCTCACCGAAGTGTTGTCGATTTTTAAGAGACAGATTAAGCCCATCGATAACGCCATTGATTTGCGTGCGCCATGGCGCTAACTGATGATAAAGGGCAAGCTCTTTTTTAAGTTCAGGTACGGTCAGACTTTTTGCACCGCCTCTGAGCTGGTTCAGGCTTAGTCCGTCATCAATGGCTGTTATGCTGTCCAGAAAGACGTGAAGTTCAGGACTGGTGAGTTGATTAAGTTGGTGCGCCAGGTCTTTTCTGACCTGCTGCATCGCTCTGCTTATCAGTCTCTGGAGTACGGTGTACCTAGGGATAGCAATGCTGTGACTGGTTAGGAATTCAATAGCAGTATCAAAGAGGTAACGCGGCTCCAGCCAGGCATTGCCCACCTGAACAAGGTGGTCGAAAAGAGAATTGAAGTGCTGACTTTCGTCCCATTTGTGATAACCAGCAAGGTCTAATACTTTTGCGTAGAGTCGATCTTTTTGTTTTTGTGAGGGAGTGAATGGTCTGAGCCCCTTGCCGCCAAGCAGCTCTTTACTGATGAACATTAAATCCTTAGAAACCTGCGAGTAAGCGATATCTAGGATGACGGGCTTTGATTTGAAGTATCCCAAAATCGCGACAAAGTAACATCTATGAGCTCTGAGACGAATTGACCGAAAAACTGCCAATTCCGCATCGTTCAGAGAAAAGTACAGACGTTGTTCTTCGATTGAAAAAATGGGTGGGGAATAAAGATCTGCCTGTTCTGCTCTCGTGAGAATAGTAATTTCGTTTTTGATGGCCATATCAGGGCTGTTCCGTATTAAATGTACGATATTTACCTAATTTGCCACACTTATAAGTAGTAACCCACCTCCGCAGCCATTTATTGGTGTGGTCTACAGAGGATTATGTCTTTTTAGAGGGGAAAATCCCTAGAACCCCTTATTGAGGAAATCATTATGCATTTTCCAGAGAAAGTATAACAGGGAAAGGTATGGATGAATTGACTATTTGTATTCTCTGCTTGGATTAAGGCATTCATAGTGTTTTGGCATTTATGGTGTTTTGCAAAAAATATTTTCAGTAGTAGCGGTGACAACAAATGCAGAATGTACTTATTGAACGAACGAGTAGTACATTCAACGATCATTGATATACTCACAACTGTTAGGCAACTATGACCGAAAAACGGACTTTCTAATTCTTTGATGTTTGGCCTTTTCAAAGAAAATTTTCAGCTAACTAACTCATGGTTTTTATCTTTTACCGTACATTCCTCTGGGCCATTTTCTTTCCAATAAAAAATACATTTCGCTAACTCAACCTCCAAGACATTCCTACATCACGTGTTCTAAACAACAAATATCTATTGGCCCCTTGAGTAGAATTGCTTTCTATATTAAACAATGTGTTACGATGAACTTCGTGTGAAGACTGGTCGACTTACAGGTTCGGTGATTAACAGAGCAGACAATAACAAAAATTGATAGGGTTTTTACTTTAATACTCTTTAAGGATTTATTAATAACGGACTTTTTATGAAAAAAATCATGACCTTATTTTCAAGTTGGATTGATAGTGGATTTAGTCGCTTTACTCATTGGTTTCGGTCTTCAGATGCCTTAGCTTCTCCGTCGAAATATGTAGACCTAGCTCCTATCGATGATGCAGATAAGGATGATGTGTACTCTGAAGCGTTACGTTTTGCTACCAATAACAAACGAGTTCTAAACATTGCTTTAACGGGGCCTTACGGATCTGGAAAAAGCAGCATTATTCAATCTTTTTTAAGAAGATATCGCCGACCCGCACTTCATATATCTCTAGCTTCCTTTGATTCAGACGAATATTCAGAAGACGATGGTGCTGGACGACAAGAAATTGAGAGAAGCATCTTACAGCAGATGTTGTATGGCGCGGATTCCAATAAACTCCCTTTATCGAGGTTCAATAGAATTCAAACTCCCGGCGCTTGGTCAGTAATTAAGTCCTTTTTCATTATGCTTGGAAGTTTATTTCTTTGGTACATTTTCGATAAGAGAGCCGAGATAATAAGTGGTTCATTTTTTCAGCCGTTTACGATCAGTAATTGGCTAAATTTGGGGGGATTTGCCATAGCGTTAACTTTTCTTTGGTTGATCGTTCATCATATTTATATTGTAAGTTTCGGTTTGTCTCTCAAGAGCGTCTCTCTTAAAAATGTAGAGATAAAGCCCGCAAACGAAGATCAGGTTTCCATATTGAATCGCCATCTAGATGAAATAGTATATTTTTTTCAATCAACTAAATATGACCTTGTAATAATTGAAGATCTGGATAGGTTCAAGAAACCAGATTTATTTGTGACACTGCGAGAAATAAATAGTCTTGTAAATGCAAACGCAGGCGTTCGTCGTACTATCAGGTTTTTATATGCATTGCGTGATGACATTTTTATAAGTACTGATAGAACTAAATTTTTTGAGTTTATTATTCCTGTAATACCTATCATTAACACATCTAATTCTATTGACATGATGCTGGAACAAGGTAATAGACTAAAAATGGACGAACGGCTTGATCGTCAGTTTCTTCGAGAGGTTTCAAGATATCTTAATG
>NZ_JAFLMX010000232.1:0-3866 GCF_017849675.1 Alteromonas sp. AO-Serp | reverse complement strand
AATGAATCTTCCACAAGCAATGTTATTAACTTTTATCCTGCATTTGGAAAAGTGCCAGAACGACAAATTACCAATTTAATTGTATCTGGTGATAGCACCATCGATGCAACGTGGTGGTTTGACGCAAAACCTAATGGAAACGCGCTTACCGTAGGTGATAGAACAACATTTAACGCTCGAAATCTAGAAAGCCCTTATTGGGGAAAGTTTATTCGTGAACGACGAGCTGTGGTTGTCGCAACTGCAGTAGGGGAGTCAAACCCACTTGGTAAAGGAAAAGCGCACTTTTTAATGAAACCGGCTACTGGTGCATTGTTAATTGGCGCGGTATACCGGCGGTTTAGTAATGGCCTATTTTCCTGTGCAGTAGTGACGCGCCCACCCGTAGAGGGATTTAGCCAGTATCATGAAAAATCCATTCCTTGCTTTCTTCCACATAATGCACATGCGATAAATGCGTGGTTAGCGGCTGACAAACAAGGCTCATTGAACAATGAGGTAGAATATATTTTGAATAATCCTCGTGTTTATACCGATCTTGAAGTCACGCGAGTAAAGACGTTTAAAAGCGCCGAGGCAATCGGTGAGGTTAATGTGTTAAAAGCTGACGAAAACCGCTAACTTTTACTTATAAGCGAGTAAGAGAAGGCGGCAATGACAACAGCCGCCTGTGACAATCTAACTACTAAATAACGTTTTATTTAAGGTAGGAAAGCAAGGTTTCTTCGTCCGCGCCTAAAACATTCTTTTTCACTTCTTTGTCGACGACGTCTGAACATTGAGATGACATTCCGCTTCTCAATTTACCAAGAAATCCAGGCCCACTAATAATATCTATCGAGCCCAACGCACCTCGTTTACGCTCACCATCTAGCCAGTCAGCAATGTCACTGGCAAATCTTTCATCTTCGAGTTCGGCGGCATCTTTTCGATTCATGCTATCAACGCCTGGTACTTGCGAAGCGGGAGCCGATTGTCTGCCGGGTTTATCTGTATAAATGTCTTGGTCACTCGCGCCACTAAACTCGTTATGCCACTTTTTTACTTCAACAAGTGCACTTCCGTGGTTGGTATAGGTGTAAGCTGTGGCGTCGTCGTGGTTGGCCACAATTACGTAGTGTTTTTGAACTGTCATACAGCCTCCTATGTCCATTTATGTAAAACATTCACGTTTATGGTGTTCGGTAAAAGGCAAGTATGAAAAATATGCCTGAAACCCGAGATAAAACGCCAATGTAGGAGGGGAGTTGCAATATCAACACCAAGGCTAAAACAGTTAACAATAGGGTGGCTTTTCTGATAGCTACCTTAAATCGGGTTTCAATCCGTGAAGCAATTCAACAAGTGCTTTTAGCAGAAGGCTAGCCGGGGGCGCTAGCACTTTAAATATAATGTGCGATCGCCTTTACAAGCACTTCGCAGGTTTAGGTAACCCTGCCAGTTTGGTGGCTTGCTTAGCCGGGCCTTTTTTAAAGAGTCGCTGCAGATAGCGGCTATTACCTTTTTCTGGCCCAAACTTATTGGCCATAGCTTTCACCAAAGCACGAATTGCTGGGCTGGTTTCGTACTCTTCATAGAATGCGCGTACGAAGCGCACCACTTCCCAGTGGGCTTCTGTTAATTCAATGTTCTCTTCTTGCGCCAGCAACTCAACCATACCTTCTTCCCAAAGGGTATAGTCGAGTAAATACCCGGCTTTGTCTGTAGGGATCGCTTGCCCTTTATAATTGAAGCTATAGGTTTCTTGTGTCATGAAAGGGGTATCCAGTGCTGATTTTTTGCTGATATTGCAGCAAGTTCTTTGTGGGAAATTGGATTAAAATGTTCGGGAAGATTTGCGCCCCTGGTATCCGCATCTGTACTCAAGAACGACAGGTTAAGCGTTGGTTTGTCTTTTGCCGTGCCTTTTGTCGTACTCTCTACCGTGCTTTTTACCGTATTGGCCAGCTGCTCAAAAAACGCGGTGTTTAATGCAGGGGCATAAACGCCATCACCAACAAATACAACATAAGTAGAAGTCGATTGCTCATAAGTGGCTTCAATAAGCTGTTTGTATTCAGTGCTCAAAATTGGCGTTGAAATAGTAATAAGCATTAGAATGTCACCACATGATCTACGCTTTGGATAAGCGTGACTTTTTCTTTTGGGGTTACCCACTCACAGTCTAACTCATCAACTAAACTGTTATTAGCAAGAACCTGTTCAATATCGTAGGTATCTGCACTTGCTCTACACACAAAGCAATCTTCGATATCGAAAAACGGCATGCTAGCTAAACGTTTGGTGTGATTTTTTAGTCCTTTGGTAGACGCTGCCTTAACAAGCTGCAGTACACCTTGGCTTTCAAAAAGCACTTTAACATCTTGCCCATAGTTTGTTGCAGCAAGCGCAAAATCTAAACCGTCTTGGCTTTTAGCATTGGAAAAAGGGCTTTGCGTAAACCTAATAAGTAGTTGCGCCATTAGAATTGTACCAACCTGTTGCAATCATGGAGCGCAGTGAAGAATTCGCCCAAGCCAGCTTGCTCGAAAGGCGCGGTTAAGTTGGCCTGAGACAACCCATTCTCTTTCGCCTCTAACTCACTAACAATACCTCGCTTAACGGCGGCGGTAATGCATACAAGTAATTTCACGTTGTGCTCAGTAGCTAGAGTCTTCCAGCTATCAAGTACGAACAGCTCGTCGCCCGTCTTTAGCATTAAGTTATTGGTGTGGTGAACACCTTCGCTATAAAAGAAAACGTTGTTTATTACATCACCATTATCGATTACACCTTGTGCAAAGGAGAGGGCGCGTAACGCTGTATCGCCTTGAAACGGTGATGATGTGATAAGTACTGAATATTCTGCCATACAAATAAAAACACCCCGGTTAAGGGGTGTTTCTCTTTAAACCTTTAACGCTGTTTTAATCGTCGCCACCAAACGCACCTAGAAGGTGAAGGATAGACGTGAACAAGTTGTATATGTTCAAGTATAGCGAAACTGTTGCACGAATGTAGTTTGTTTCACCACCGTGGATGATACGACTTGTATCAAACAAGATGAAACCTGACATAATAAACACAATCGCTGCACTGATTGCTAAGCTTACCGCTGGAACTGCGAAAAAGATGTTCGCAATAGCAGCTACAAGCACTACAACTAGACCTACTACCAAGAATCCGCCCATAAACGAGAAGTCTTTCTTAGTGGTAAGTGCGTAGCCAGAAAGCGCGAAGAACACAAGGGCTGTTGCACCTAGCGCTTCCATGATCAAGCCTGGGCCCGCAACGCCTAGATAGAAATTAAGCGTGTAACCTAGTGATGCACCCATTAAACCTGTGAATGCAAACACCCAGTAGATACCAGATGCTGAATCAGCTTTTTTCTGAACTACAAATAACGTAATAAAAGCGCCGATAGTCATAACAAGAGACATCATAGGAGAAATGCCTACTGCCATTGCTATACCAGCACAAACCGCACTAAACGCCAGTGTCATCGCAAGCAGCATATAGGTGTTGCGTAGAACCTTGTTCGTCTGCAATACCGATGGTTGAGATGCACTTGAATACATCGAACGTTGATCCATTGTTTCCTCCAACAGGACTTATGATATGACCAAAATGGTACACAATTATTTAGTGTATGTTGTATGGGTTTTAGTTCCCATTTTCAAGTAGTTTCAGATGAAAATGGTGTCAGGTGAATATAAAAACATCTCTTATACGTGCTAAATAGTCTATTTGATTGAAATCTCGGCACTTAGACAACTTTTTTAATTTTTCGCTTTACAGTCATAAAAATATCATTAAGATACGCAGCACTTCAGGAGAGTTGGCAGAGCCCGGTTTAATGCACCTGACTTGAAATCAGACGTGGGGTC
>NZ_JAFLMX010000357.1:0-26208 GCF_017849675.1 Alteromonas sp. AO-Serp | reverse complement strand
TGGGCTTTGTGACTTATTTTTATACCAGTGAACGTTAAGTATTTGCTTCACCAGCATAGAAACGCCTACTTTTTTACGTCTGTCATTAGTGCTTCTTGTCTGCCACTCTAAGCGGTTTAAGCGCTCTGGGTGCAATAGTAATTCAAACGCAAAGTTAGATGCAGAAGCGGCCGCAGAAACAGGGTCTAACATTAACCCCATTTTGCCCTTAAAGTGCTCGCGAGTAATATCGTCGCCATACGCTGTCGGTGGAATAAGGGCGAGTACCGATTCAGGTATAGTCAAGTAGTCAGCGGTAGTAGCTGTAATTAACTGCTGCATAGCGCGTTGCTGCACTGCAGGCGCTACAAACTGTTGGCCCTGTGCTTTGGTATAGTCACCTTTGCGTTCGTATTCATACACTAAGCCGCCGACTTGCTTTGCAACGGCTTCTAACTGATAACGGTGGAGTAAGTAAATAGGCACTAAAGCATTTTCAAGAGAGGATAAACTGCTATTTGGGCTTAAGGTGTCTAAACCTAAATTGGCTAACGCCAGTTCGCGTACTTGTGAAATTTCATCGAAAGCATCTAGCGGATTGCTACCGTTTTCCCACATATGGCCGTTTGCCGATGCATGGCGACTACTGCGGGTATCGGGGTCTGACTTAAAACTTAAACCCTCATTACGGCCTTTTACGATAATTTTTGCCAAGGCTTCCGTTGCCTCTACGTCGCTGGCAAAATCTTGATAGCCATACGCGACGGCGTGAATATCCCATGCGCCTATGCCTTTATCATACGCGCCTTCCAAGCTAATTTTGCCGTTTTTAATACTAATTTTGGGGTGAGGATAATCCATTACCGACGCACGGTTATTTTCACTTGCCGCAAAGTTGTGGGCTATACCCAATGTGTGCCCTACTTCGTGGGCTGAAAGCTGCCTAATGCGGTCTAAAGCCATTTCTTGCTGTGCAGTGGTGTCGGTGCTGCCGTCCTTAAAAGGACTGGTTAGGCCAAGGGCAATTAAATAATCTTGTCTTACACGCAATGAGCCGAGCGTTACGTGACCTTTAATAATTTCACCAGTGCGCGGGTCGACAACCGACGAACCATAAGACCAACCGCGCGTTGCGCGATGTACCCAGTTGATTACGTTATAGCGCACGTCCATTGGGTCGGCACCTTCGGGCAATACTTTCACCTGAAACGCATCTTTGTAGCCTGCGGCTTCATAGGCTTGATTCCACCAGCTCGCCCCTTCTTTAAGCGCGGTCATTACGGGTTCTGGAATACCAGGATCTAGGTAATACACAATAGGCTCCACTGCTTCGCTCATTGCAGCATGCGGGGTTTTCTTGTTTAAACGATGGCGGGTAATAAAACGCTGTTCAGTAGGCTCGCTGATAGGCGTTGAATAATCAAAGTAACTGAATTTCCAGTAGCCCGAGTACGGGTGGTACTCTCTGGGCGTGTAATTGTCGTCAGGCAGAGCCACAAACGAATGATGCAAGTGCACCGACAAGCTTTCTGGGTCGGGCGTAACTTGCTGCACGTATTCGCCTGGCTTCTTACCTGCAAAGGTGACTAAAGCCTCTAATTCAGTATTCTTTTCAAAGCCTTTGGTTTTAGGTAAATACACGCCGCTTCGCATGTTATCTACGCTAAAACTGCCTTGGTTAGTTCCCGCTAAGCGATTGCCAATGCCATGGATATCGCTTAATAAGAACGGTGTGTAATCTATTAGACTGGCGCTGTCGTTTTTGGCTACCAGCGTAAAACCTGCGATAACCGAATCAGCAAAGGCTTCATCAATGCTCTGTTTCTCAGCGTCGCTGCCATGGGCTGCTCGGTATTTGGTGTTGTGCTGCTTTAATAAAACCTTGTTTCCAAATTTTTCAAAGCTTACTAAACGCGTATTGCCTAGCTGGCCGCGATCAAGGCCAATGTCGTTAGACCCTACGCCATAAGGCAAGCTGCTTTGAAACAGGTATTCGGCGTGGGCTGTTGGCACCGCCAAGTAAACTTTGTCGCTTTCATCGTCATAGTAAACAGGAATTAAACCATCTTTTTTGGTCATATCGCTGGTGAATTCACCAATGCTTGGCAGCGCAGCCAACGCGGAAGACGTAGACACGACAAATAATACCGTAATCGCAATGGCCGATTTACCCGATGCTTTTACTTGTCGTGCCGCTTTATGAAAAATGTTCAATTGCAGCATGCAGTTAGTCCTTATTATTGTGAATTTCTAGCCTACCCTATGTGGTGGGTTTTGCCCATGGTAGTTCATCGTTTAATGCGCTCTTTTTGCTTGTTATTTAGCTGTGAACAGGCTTGTTTTTTCCTACCGAAGGTAATGCACTAAAAACGCAATTATATGGAAGAAAACAGCTGGCATTGACTCTGCTCAATTGCCGTTTAAACATTCAAAAACACAAGCGACACCAAATTATTTGATCTTGGTCAACACCAAGCTTTGTTTGAGTTGTAGAGGTATTTTACGGCTTATAAAATCCGCCGCCTTGTTTAAAGCGTCTAGTAGCGGTTTTTATCTATGACTTCAAAATTATCACCTAATCGCAGCTCTTCTAACCTACGTGAAGGCTCAGTTTCAACATTGCCAAACCAAACGTTAATCGCGCCAGAGTTGCTTGCACCTGCGGGTAGCTTACGCAACATGCGCTACGCTTTCGCCTATGGCGCTGATGCTGTTTATGCTGGGCAGCCACGCTACTCGCTTCGCGTAAGAAACAACGAATTCAGCCTTGAGAGCTTAGCGATAGGCATAGAAGAAGCACACGCTCTAGGTAAAAAGTTCTATGTAGTAAGCAACATTGCTCCGCACAACAGTAAGCTAGGTACCTACCTTAAAGATATTTCACCAGTAATTGCTATGAAGCCCGATGCGTTAATTATGTCAGACCCAGGGCTTATTATGATGGTGCGCGACGCCTTCCCTGAAATGCCTATTCACTTGAGTGTACAGGCCAATGCGGTGAACTACGCCACGGTGAAGTTTTGGCAGAAACAAGGTATTGAGCGCGTTATTTTGTCTCGAGAGCTCTCTTTGGAAGAAATTGAAACTATTCGCGAACATGTTCCAGACATGGAGTTAGAAGTATTTGTGCATGGCGCGCTTTGTATGGCGTATTCGGGGCGCTGCTTATTGTCTGGATATATGAATAAACGCGATCCGAATCAGGGCACTTGTACCAATGCTTGTCGATGGTCTTACGATGTTAAGGAAGGCGAGGAAAACGAAACTGGCGACATTGTTCAAGCTATTCAGATTGATAATGCAGGTGAAGCGCCTGAAATGGTAACTCCTACCCTTGGTGAAGGCACGCCAAGCTCCCAAGTGTTTATGTTAGAAGAAAAGGAAAAGCCTGGCGAACTGATGCCAGCTTTTGAAGACGAACATGGCACCTATATCATGAATTCTAAAGATTTGCGTGCCGTGCAACATGTTGGCAGGTTAACCCAAATGGGCGTGCATAGTTTAAAAATAGAAGGCCGCACTAAATCACATTACTACTGTGCCCGAACCGCTCAAGTCTATAGAAAAGCAATTGACGACGCGGTAGCAGGAAAGCCTTTTGATAGTACATTAATAGGAAGCTTGGAAACTTTAGCTCATCGAGGTTATACCGAGGGTTTCTTGCGTCGCCATGCGCACCACGCGTATCAGAACTATGAGTATGGCCACTCAGTCAGCGATAAACAGCAATTTGTTGGTGAAGTGATTGACCGTTGTGAAGAGTCTGGCTATGCAATTATAAACGTTAAAAACAAATTCTGTGTAGGTGACTCGCTTGAGTTGATGACGCCAAGCGGCAACATTACCTTTACTCTAAATGAGATGCTGGATAAGAGAAACCATTCTATTACGGATGCTAAGGGTTCAGGACACCAAGTAAGAATACCGATACCCAGCGATGTGTCTCTAAACTTTGCCCTACTGCTGCGAAATTTAGATGAAGGCGTTGATACCCGCAATCCGTTTCGAAAAGCTCCTAGTGCAGTAACACCCGAAAACGCGAGCGAGGCATAATGCATGGCACTGCTTATTCTTGATAGCTGCATTAACTGCGACATGTGCGAACCCGAATGCCCTAATGCCGCTATAAGCATGGGTAATAAAGTGTATGAAATAGACCCGTTACGCTGTACAGAATGCGTGGGGCATTACGATGCGCCTACTTGCGCAGCGGTATGCCCTATCGATGTGGTTAAGCCTGACCCGCACAATAAAGAATCACTAGACGAGTTGGCCGAAAAGTTTGTTCGTTTAAATAGTTAGCTATGAAGTAAGTCAGCGAGTTAATTGTACTTCTCGAAGAATTCCCTTGAATCATAACCAAGAGTGATCCCTAATTGCGGTACAGTTTGAATTGGCACTACTAATAAGGGTTTTATTTTGAAGTTTGCCTCTCGCGCTACAGCGATCTCTCCGTTTCTTGCTATGGCCTATGGCGAAAAAGCCACGACACTAGAACAGCAAGGTAAAGATGTTATAAGACTTAATTTAGGCGAGCCTGATTTCGGCGCACCCGCGGCAGTACTCGAGGCAATGAAAGAAAGCTTGAGTGCCCCAGATTTTCCCTATACCTCGGCGCTGGGCATGCCTGAACTACGTGAAGCCATTGCACGCTTTTATGAAGTTAAACATGGCGTAGCGGTAAGCCCTTCTAGAGTGGTCGTGACCGCTGGGGCTTCTGGCGCTTTACTTTTGGCAAGTGCTGCCTTGGTTGAACCAGGCGACAACGTGATATTGGGCGACCCTTCTTACCCTTGTAACCGACGTTTTTTAAACGCATTTGGCGCAGAGGTAACGCTGGTACCAACACGCAGTGAGGATAACTTTCAGCTAACCGCAACAAGTGTTGCCGATAATTGGAAGCACAACACGAAAGGTGTACTTATTGCCACACCTGCCAATCCTACTGGTACGGTTATAGATGCAGAAGAGTTGACTAAAATTGGCGAGTACTGCAAATCCAAAGGTGGCTTTTTAATTGTTGACGAAATTTACTTGGATCTATCGCTTTCGGCTGATCTTGATATACGCAATGATACATTCGCTTCCCAATCGACCTTGGGCACTGATACCAAACTTCAAACCGTACTTGCCAATGCACAGCTTGAAGAAACAGTGGTCGTAATAAACAGTTTTTCCAAATATTTTGGCATGACCGGCTGGCGTCTTGGCTGGTGTGTGGTACCTGAAGCAATGACGCCCATCGTTGAAAGACTCGCGCAGAATTTGTTTATTTGCCCCTCTACCCTAGCGCAAAAAGCCGCTCTTGCGTGCTTTAAACCAGAAGCATTGGCGCAATGCGAGCAAAACCGCCATACGCTGGAAAAGCGTGCTTCCCTTGTTTTTAGTGCACTTGAAAATATGGGGCTTGGTTTAGATGCAAAGCCTGACGGTGCGTTTTACGCCTACATCAATATTAAGCACACAGGGCTAAGTGCAATTGAATTTTGTGATGCCCTACTTTCACAACATCATGTAGCGCTTACGCCGGGTAATGATTTTGGTGAGCACAATGCCAACCATTACGTAAGACTGTCTTTCGCCACTAGCATTGAGCGCTTGGAGGAAGGGCTTTCACGGCTAGCTGAGTTTGTAGAATCATTAAGCTAACGCTTTTTTATGCTCACCATTTAATTTCGTGAATAGACAAATATTACCGAAAAAAATGATAGATATGGGTGCTTGTGCGTATATTGAGTAACGCATATTGATGACACGTGTCGAAACGAAATAAAACAGGACAAAACAATGAGTAACGAACGGGAATTTGATGTAGTTATTTTCGGTGCTACAGGTTTTACGGGTAAGTTAGTTGCTGAATATTTTCAGGCTCAGTATGGCAACGATGACAACGTTAAGTGGGCGGTCGCAGGCCGAAACGAAGCTAAACTCAACGGCGTAAAAAAGGAGCTAGGCATTAGTGAAAGCGTTGCTAGCATTGTAGCCGATGGTGATGATGATGACGCGCTAGATGCGTTGACGAAGCGCACAGCCGTTGTACTTACCACTGTTGGTCCGTATCAAATTTACGGTGAAAAGTTACTTTCTGCATGTGTCGATAACGGCACCGGCTATACAGATCTTTGCGGTGAGCCAGCCTGGATGCACCAAATGATCAATAAGTACGAAGCGAAAGCTAAAGAAACCGGCGCAAACATTGTGTTCTCGTGTGGCTTTGACTCTGTGCCTTTTGACCTTGGTGTGTACTACCTTCAAGAACATGCAAAAAAGCAAACTGGCGATGTCATTGAATATGTAAAAGGTCGCGTTCGTAAAATGCAGGGCACGTTCTCTGGCGGTACGGCTGCAAGTTTAAAAGCGACCATGGCGGCTGCGCACAAAGATAAGTCTGTCATGGCGGCACTTATTAACCCGCACTCATTAACCGATGGCGCGTCAAATCAGCCACAGCCCGATGGCAATAAACCTTACTTCGATGAGCAGTTAGGCACATGGGTTGCACCATTTATTATGGCGGCCATCAATACTAAAAACGTTCATCGCACGAACTACCTGGGCGGATATAGCTACGGCAAGAACTTTCAGTATGATGAAATGATGATGACTGGCCCAGGTGAGAAAGGTGAAGCCATGGCGAATCACGTTGCCAAAGATAAGTCGCTTGCTAGTGATGATGGCCCTAAACCAGGTGAAGGCCCGAGCAAAGAAGAGCGCGAAAATGGCTTTTACGATGTCATGTTTGTGGGTACCGCTACCAATGGTGATATGCTAGCCGTATCGGTAAAAGGCGACAAGGATCCAGGTTACGGCTCTACCAGTAAAATGATTTCAGAATCTGCCCTTTGCTTGTGCAAAGACGTTAGTTTATCTGGTGGTTTCTTCACACCTGCGGCAGCACTTGGTAACAAGCTTATCCGCCGTTTAGAAGAAAAAGCAGGCTTAACGTTTGCTATCGAGAAATAGCGATTCAAAAAACGAAGGCTGAACACAAATTGCGTTCAGCCTTTTCTCTCTGCGCTAGGTGTTATTGTTGTTTTTTTAAGCGATTACCGCTTTTAATGCTTTAACGCACGCGTCAGTTTCTTCAGGTGTCCCTACGCTAATGCGTGACCATGAGTCGTACCCAGGCCACGTACGCCCTACAACCTTTATACCTTGAGCTTTCATCTTTTCTGCAAATTTATCGTGCGGCATGCCCGTATCCATGTAAATAAAATTCCCTTGTGGATTTGGCGCAAACGGCTGCTTTAACTCTTTAGCTACTTTTACTAACTTTTCACGCTCAGTTTTAATGCGTGAGCGCATTGTGTTTAAGTTCTCATGATCATCCATACTTGCCATACCCGCTACTAATGCCAAGTAATTCACACCACCCATGCGCAGCATACCGCCCATTGTTTTAGCTTGCTCAGCAGGCATGATGGCGTAACCGAGACGCTGTCCCGCCATGGCGTGAATTTTAGAGAAGGTGCGGCAAATCACCACGTTGTACCCCTCAGCTACTAGCTTCGATTGCACATTAGCGGGGTAAGCATCAGACATTTCAATGTAGGCTTCATCGATGAAAACCTGTGCTTTCTTCGATACGCGTTTTGCAAAAGCGGTAAGCTTCGCCGCATCTACCATGCTCCCTGTCGGATTATTTGGATTACATACGTACACAGCAGTCGTATCTTCGGTTACTGCAGCTTCAATTGCATCTAGGTCAAAAGTCATATCATTGGCTAACGGCACGTAGATCACGTCTGCCCCCATAAACTCAGCGCCCCGTGGTACGCCTTCGTAGGTTGCCATAGACGTTACCAGCTTATTGCCGTTTTTGGTGATCCAGTCCGCATAGCCAAAAAGAATAGGTGAAGATCCATTCGTAATTACGATTTGCTCAGCAGATACACCTTCTTGCTCAGCAATTTTTTGCGCTAACACTTCAACCGTAGCGTCGGTATAACGCGCTAGGTTTAAAAGCTCGCTTTGCATTGCCTTTGCGGCTTTTTTTGACGGCCCAAAGGCATTTTCATTCGACGATAGGCGAATAAGACCATCGTTTACATTTGGGGTAGCAGACGGGAAGTGTTCAGTTTGCATACCTGCGGCACGAAGGTCGCCCATAATACTGTCAACGCTGGTCGTTAGCGCTACTGCTCCTGCACCTAATCCCACTGACTTTAACCAATTACGGCGTGAAGAATTCACGGTGCTCTGTTGTTCATTTTTATTCATATTTCGCTCTGTCTTCCGTCTACATTCACTTTAGACTAAAGGCTTAATTTTAAACGCGCAATAGCATAAAAACGCTAAACCATTGACATAAATGCACTTTCTACGTGCATGTGGCGCACTAAAATTGACAACATAAGAAGTTTTAACGCGTTAAGTCGTTACATTACGGTGCAGCGTTATTTTGTCGTTTTTAGCGTTTGCGATGAATGACATTTTTTCTGATGTTAAAGGCGCAGCACTCTCTCGCTATTGGTTCTTCGCACTTGAAGCCTGCCTTTTATACGACTGTGTAATCCATCTATATAAATACAAAGTAAGAATTACGGCGAAACATTAATTGATTACTCAGTATGCAAAACAGGAGTTAAACATGGCTAAGGACCACGGCAACCAAATTAAAAACGACGACACTTACGAAGCCCTTCGCGAGGAAGGCTATAGCAAAGAGAAGTCGGCGCGCATTGCCAATGCGCAAGCCAATAGCGAACAAACGCCTTCTAAAGATGGTGGAAAAGGCAAAAAGTACGAGGATCGCACTAAAGATGAACTGTATCAAAAGGCCAAGGAAGTCGGCATTGAAGGTCGCTCTAACATGAGCAAAGACGAATTAATTGATGCGTTACGCAATCATTAGTGGCGGATAGACCGCCACATACAAAAACTGGTCACTGTGGCGGTGATGATTACGTTTTATCAGACACGCATAATTTGTGCATTTCGTGGCAAACCTCAACTTCAAGTAAAGATCTACCACCTCAATAGTAGGCGACTAGCTCTTCGCCCGCTCAATATATGACAATATTTCATGATAAAATGAAAATAAGTCATTTTCATTCATAGTTAAATCAACGTATAACGTGTTCATAGCTTTTACAGCAGTCTCACTACTCGGTTTAACTTTAGGAATAGAAGCGCATTCTCATGAACAACAACGTGAACACAGATTTCTCTTTTACTATTAACAGCGTTCAGTTTAATGAAGATTATCGCCCTTCAGACAACACACGCATCACCACCAACTTCGCCAATTTAGCTCGTGGTCAACGCCGCAAAGAAAATTTGCGCGATGCACTAAGCATGATAAACAACCGCTTCAATGCACTGGCTAGCTGGGATAATGAAAGTGGCGATCGCTATGCTGTCGAACTTGAAATTGTGTCGGTAGATATCGACGTTGAGGGTAACGGCAACACATTCCCAACTATCGAAATCTTACAAACCAATATAATTGACAAAAAAACGGGTAAACGCACTCAAGGTATTGTAGGAAACAACTTCTCGTCTTATGTTCGCGATTATGACTTTAGCGTTCGTCTATCTAATCACAATCGTGGCCAGTCTTCGTTCAGTGTCCCTACCGATTTTGGTGATCTGCACGGAAAGTTGTTTAAGTATTTCGTTAATTCAGAAGCCTATAAAGCACATTTTTCAAAGCTGCCGGTCATTTGTTTAAGCGTTTCCGACAATAAGACCTACCGTCGAACAGAAAATCAGCACCCCGTTTTAGGCGTTGAATATCAGCCTAATGAATCATCACTAACTGAACAGTATTTCAAGAAGATGGGCTTAAACGTGCGCTATTTCATGCCACCAAACAGTGCTGCTCCTTTTGCATTTTATTTCTTTGGTGATTTGTTAAACGACTACACCAATTTAGAACTTATCAGCACTATTGCTACGATGGAGACCTTCCAGAAAATTTATCGCCCTGAGATTTATAACGCTAACGCCCAGGCAGGTTTAAGCTACAAACCAAACTTGAAAAATAGCGATCACTCAGTGACTCGCATTGTTTATGACCGTGAAGAGCGGACTCATCTAGCCATTGAACAAGGCAAGTTCGTAGAAGAGAACTTTATAAAGCCTTATCAACACAAGTTAGCGCAATTCACAGCAAGCTACGCCTGATCCGTTCATTTAGATACTTGCGATATTCAAACCGCACATGTTGCGACTACAAAACTATGATAAGGGCAGCACGTTCTGCCCTTCGCGCATCCATACAAATTATTGATTAGAAGAAAGCGAATCACATGAAAAAACTACTCCCCACTTCAATTGCAGGCAGTCTTCCAAAACCATCGTGGCTTGCACAGCCTGAAACCCTGTGGTCGCCTTGGAAGCTAGAAGATGAAGCATTAGAGGAAGGCAAAAAAGACGCGCTTCGCGTTACGCTTCAGGAACAAGCTCTATCAGGCATCGATATTGTGTGTGACGGTGAGCAAACCCGTCAGCATTTTGTAACTACTTTTATTGAGCACCTAGACGGTGTTGATTTTGAAAACCGTAAAACCGTACGTATTCGCAATCGCTACGACGCTAGCGTACCTGTCGTTACCCAAGCTGTTACACGGCCAAAATCAGTGTTCGTTGAAGACGCAAAGTTCTTGAGAAGCCAAACCGATCAGCCCATAAAATGGGCGTTACCTGGCCCTATGACGATGGTTGATACGCTGTACGACGACCATTATAAAAGTCGCGAAAAACTTGCGTGGGAGTTTGCCAAAATATTAAACCAAGAGGCAAAGGAGCTTGAGGCTGCTGGTGTTGACATTATCCAGTTTGATGAACCTTCGTTTAACGTATTTTTCGATGAAGTCAATGAATGGGGTATTGCCGCATTAGAAAGAGCCATTGAAGGGCTTAAATGCGAAACTGCAGTGCACATTTGCTACGGATATGGCATCAAAGCTAATACCGATTGGAAGAAGACATTAGGCTCTGAGTGGCGACAATATGAGGAGAGCTTTCCTAAGTTAGCAAAATCTAATATTGATATGGTTTCTCTGGAGTGCCATAACTCTCATGTACCCATTGAACTGATCTCGCTTCTTAAAGGCAAAAAAGTGATGGTGGGCGCTATTGATGTTGCAACTGACACAATAGAGACACCAGAAGAAGTAGCAGCTACATTACGTGAAGCATTAAAGTACGTGGATGCCGACAAACTCTACCCTTGTACAAACTGTGGTATGGCCCCCCTTTCACGACAGGTTGCTCGAGGCAAGCTTGAGGCGCTCAGCGCTGGCGCTGAAATAGTAAGGCAGGAATTAGCTCAGAAGCTCAGTGCTTAATACGCCTCAAAACTTTTGTTAAGCAAGAGCATTTTGAAAGCGCACTAAAGCCCATATCAAAGTGGGCTTTTTTATTTCTAGCGGTTCAAAACAGTATCAGCGTTATTCTCATCTATTCGACCTTATTTAAGGTTAGCTCCCTTACATTATTTATAGTTTCCGCAGAATCAAGGATAATTAAAAACATCATTAAGAAATAAGATAGAAAATATAACACATGGAGAAGCAACAAATATTTAACTTATGAGCAACATTAGCAATTACCTGATTTAAAACAGCGACAAAACAACTATTATTCACGTTAAAAAAAGAAACTTTAATATACACGGTTTAAATTTACTCAGTTAGTGCAATATACGAGCAAAAATCTTCTAACTCAAAATTAACCAAGCAAATTAAAAACAAGACGAAAACCGCTTAATAAGCGCTCTAAAAAGACACTTTTCGACCACATGGTCAATATAAAAACAATTATTGAGTATTATTAATACAAAACTCAAAAATATTAATTAAACCTACTATTTATAAATTCTTTAAAATTAAGTTAACTCTTTCATAGCTAGAATTTAATTCACCGCAAAAAATTGATTTATTTAATACTAGATAATTAGAATGCGCGCCATTGCAACATAAGTAAAAACTACGCATGCAATTTGGCTAGCCCTTGCCTATTTACGGGGCGTTAACCAACAACAAGCACGTAAATCTAATTCACTAGGAACAATCCATGAAAAATATTGCAACTGCAGTTCAGTTAGCATTAGCAGGAAGTGTCGCGTTGACCTCAGGCAACGTTCTTGCACAGGACTCAACAAATGAAAGCGCTGACGTTGAAAAAATTCAGGTCACCGGTTCTCGTATCTCTCGTCAGGGCGCTATCGCTCCATCACCAGTAACAGCCATTTCTGGTGAGTCACTTCTTAATTCAGGTGCGATGAACATTGGTGAGGTGCTTAATGAGCTTCCTTCACTTGCAAACACATTCTCATTGGGTAATTCAGGTCAATTTATTGGAACTGCCGGTCTAAATATTCTTGACCTACGCGGTATGGGTACTGACCGCACGTTAGTATTGGTAGACGGTAAACGTCACGTATCTTCTTCAGCAGGCTCTGCAGCGGTAGATACCAACACCATCCCTACTTCGTGGATTGAGCGCGTAGAAATCGTTACTGGCGGTGCTTCTGCGGTTTATGGTGCAGATGCAGTAACTGGTGTTGTTAACTTCATTCTTAAAAAGAACATTGAAGGTTTCGACGTGAGTGCGACGCAAGGCTTTGCACAGGAAAACGGTTATAAGAACGATAAATACCAAGCATCATACGGCTTTAACTTCGACAATGATCGCGGCAACATTGCTTTTGCAGCCGAATACAGCTCACAAGAAGCTTTAGAGGCCCTTGACAACCCTTGGACTGCAACGTCGTATCGTAATATGAGCTTTGAAAGCATCATGGGATACGAGCGCAGTGAAGACCAGTTAAATTCAACGGCATTTCCTGACAACTTTTACACTGCTAATGCGGGCTACTACACACTAAACAACTCTGGCGTTTTTGGCGGCAACTCTCAGACTTTCAACGCTGACGGTTCAATTCGCGAAATCTACACCGGTGACCAAGTAGACGGTGCGTTCTGCGCAAACTGTGATTCGTTTAACCTGCGCCAGTTTACGCAGCTTCAGCCTGAGTTTGATCGTACTAACCTAAATGTAAAAGGTAACTACGAGCTAAACGACGACACCACAGTGTATGCACAGGCTAAGTACGCGCGTACTCGTGCAATTACAATGGGCCAGCCTGCTTTCTTCTATGGCGGCTCAGAGACAACCATTTATCGTAACAATGCCTTTCTAGATGATAGCGTTGCCGCATACATGGATGAAAACGAACTAGACAGCATTCAGCTTAACCGCATGATGACTGACCTAGGGCGCCGCACCGAAGCAGACGAGCGTGAAACTTATCGCTACGTGCTAGGTATCGAAGGCTACATTGGTGACGAGTGGAGCTACGAGGCATTTGTAAACTACGGCAAAACTGAATTAGAGCGTGAGAACCGCAACAACCTTGTTTTGCAAAACTTCGAGAATGCACTTAACGCAATAACTGACGGCGATGGAAACATTGTTTGTGCGTCAGGTAGTGATGACGGCTGTGTACCGCTAAACATTATGGGCTTTGGTCAGCCTTCACAAGAAGCAATTGACTACGTCAATACTACATCAGTTGGCACAAGCAAAATTGAACAATACAACGCTGGCGCAACCATCGCAAACTCTGGTATTTATGAATTACCTGCAGGATACGTTGGCTTTGCAGCCGGTGTTGAATATCGCAAAGAAAAAAGCGAAATTGAAGAACCTGATAATGCAGCGGGTACCTTTTTCAACACTCTAGGTGAAGATAAAGGCGATTACGATGTATCAGAAGTATTTACTGAAGTTACTATTCCACTACTTGCCGATCTCCCTGGCGTAGAAATGCTGACATTTGATACTGCGGCGCGTATTGCCAACTACTCTTCGATTGGCAACGCGAAAAGCTGGAAGCTTGGTCTAGATTGGAAAGTGTATGAAGATTTACGTCTACGTGCGACAAAATCATCTGCACTACGCGCGCCGAACATCGGTGAACTTTATGGTGAAGCAAGCCAAACCTTCTTCCGCGTAGACGATCCATGTCGTACAGACAACCTTGCTGACTTAGCCAACGCCGACCAACGCATTGCAAACTGTGCAGCGTTAGGTATCCCTGCAGATTTCAACTCTGATTACGACTCAGCAACGCTAGAAGGCGTAAACGGTGGAAACATCGACTTGCAAGCGGAGAGCTCAATCTCTAAAACACTAGGTGTTGTCTATACTCCTAGCTGGTTTGAAGGCTTTACCGCTACTGTTGACTACTGGGAAATCGAGCTGACAGACGCGATTTCGTCTATTGACGGCCAAACAATATTGGATCGCTGTGTTGACTCTGAGTCGGGTATTAACAACGTATACTGTGGCCTTATCGACCGTGATGGAACTACCGGTGAAATCACTCAGATTCGTAGCTATGCATTGAACATCGCGGGTCAAGAAGCCAAGGGTATCGACTTCGAACTAGGATATGATTTCGACGCGCTAGAAGGCGCATTCCGTACTAGCTTGATTGCGACTTACCTTAAAGACCGCAAAGAATTCCCATTCCAAGATAACCCTGAGGTATTCTATCAGTACGCAGGTACGGCAGGTGAATCTGATTGGCAGGGTGTATTCACCATCAACTATAGCCGTGGTGATTGGGAAGCAAGCTGGAAAACTCGCTACCTAGAACGTTCAAGCCTTTACGACAACCAAGAGTTAGCGCGTAACCCAAATCCGAGCAACCGTATGGAACTGCCTTCATACGCTGTGACTGACGTGACCGCGGGTTACAACTTTGCTAACGGTGTTAGCCTAACCGTGGGTATTGATAACCTGTTTAACCGTGCGCTACCGACAGGCACGACAGGCACGGGTTCAATAGACGGCGCGTACGACAACATTGGCCGCTTCGGATACGTTACCGTAGCGTACAAAATGTAATTTACGTAATATTGAGCAATGATAAAAACGGCGCTTATTAGCGCCGTTTTTTTATTATAAAGTTAACATGACGTCATTTTATCGCTATATAGACGTCTATATGGTTGCCATTCACATAGTGCTCGAAGTCTATTGAAAACGTCCTTTCATACTCGGCACCTCCTTCTGTGAAATAGCGCCAAATATCGCTCCATGCATCAATGGCAATTTGCGGCATTTCACCTTGTCGCGAAAAAACGAGATACTTTCCTGCGGGAATAGTGATGTGCTCAACCTTTAAATGTTCGGGCACTGAGTCACCGTCAAACCCAGCCAACACGGAAAAGTCACCGGAATGATCGGATTCGTAGTTGAAATACACGCCATACACTCGATCGCCGCCTTTATAGTCAACAGCTATCGAATTATCAAACCTTTGCCAAAGTGTGGGTATCTTTCCCAGTGGTGAGAATTCAGTGTGATTATTGGTAATCACCGAAAAGCCTTTAATATCTATCGGTGAAGAGAGTTGTCGCATTTCCATGTCTTTATTCCATTTATTTGTGCGAGATAGTCATGATACACGCTTGTGCTTTGCCCACCATTCAGATCTTGGTTATTTCACTTACTTTTCATGTGTATTTTAACTGCAAAGTAAAAGGCTCATTGGTTTAAAATAATGAAACTAGCTGTTATCACCTTTTAATTTTCAATACTTTCCCTTATCAACGAGCATTTCAGTTTTAGAACAAATATAATCCGGTTTTGTCTCATCCAGGTTGCAATATATTGTGAATCAACGTTTTTTACTTGCCATAGTCGCAGTGCTTTTGGCGATGGTAACCATACAGTCTGGTGCATCGTTTGCGAAACAACTCTTTCCTATAGTTGGCCCTGAAGGCACCAGTGCTCTTCGTGCGTTTTTCGCCGCGTTGGTGTTAACAGTAATTTTTAGGCCTTGGAGAGCGCGCTTAAGCGCGAAAGGATGGCGTAACGTTATTTTCTACGGCGCTTGCTTAGGCGCAATGAATATCATCTTCTATCTTGCGATTGAGCGTATTCCCCTTGGCATAGGTGTTGCGCTTGAGTTCACCGGACCATTGGCTGTGGCATTTTTTAGTGCCAGAAAAAAGAGAGACTTTGCTTGGGCTATTTTAGCCGTTGCAGGCGTTTGTTTGCTGCTTCCCGATATTGGCGGCGCGTCGGCCGAGAGCTTAGATCCCGTCGGCGTTATTCTTGCCCTTACAGCCGGAGCGTTTTGGGCCGGTTATATCGTATTTGGAAACAAAACAGGCAACGAAGGTTCTGGCGGTATTACGGTAACATTAGGCATGCTAGTGGCCGCTATCTGTGTAGTGCCTATTGGCGTTGCAAGTCAAGGTATCGCCTTACTCTCGCCACAGGCTATTTTCATCGGGTTCGCTGTAGGCGTATTCTCGTCGGCTATCCCGTATACGTTAGAAATGAGTGCAATGCGCAATATGCCTAAGCAAACCTTCAGCATTATGATGAGTGTTGAGCCTGCCGTTGCAGCCATAGCGGCGTTCATCATTATTGATGAAACCCTCACGCTTTCACAATGGTTTGCAGTGGCTTTAGTCGTTATTGCTACCGCCGGGAGTTCAGCTACGCAAAAACAACTACCCAAACAAAAACAAATTGAAACCCTTTCTTAGGGTTTCAAACCTTCTGTACTTTTTTACCATCCTTATTTTCCCCCTTTTTGAACTCAGGTCTTATTCTTTTCGTTAAACAAATTAAGTTAATAGTTGATTTAGTGGCTTAGGGAATAATTATGAAACATTATGCGGTAAACACAGAAGTAGAATGGGAATGGGGAAACGGTAGTGCAACGGGAAATATCAGAGAAAAATTTACCAATGATGTAGAGCGCACGATTAAGGGTTCGTCGGTAAAACGAGAGGCTAGCGACAGCGACCCAGCATATCTCATTGAACAGGACGACGGTAGCAAAGTGCTAAAATCTCACAGCGAAATTACGAAGTCGTCTTAATTTGTTGATTAATAAACCTAAACGAAAAATGCAGCGTTCTTTTTTCACTGATAGCGATGTCGTCAATATAGCGAAGTCGCTCATTGGTAACTTCCTGTTTAGTAACGTCGACGGCGTACTAACCGGGGGAACGATAACAGAAACGGAAGCCTACCGTGGTCATCAGGATCTTGCCATGGAAAAACACCTGTTGCGGCGCCCTTCTTCGATATCAACACTTAAAAAGCAAGGCGGCGTTGCTTACATCTACACCATTTATGGTTCTCACAGTATGTTGAATATTGTTACAAATGACGCTGACCACACTGATTCAGTTCTGATCCGAAAAATTAAGCCTACAGAAGGTGTAGACAAAATGCGTGAACGTCGCGGCGTGAACACATCATTGCGTAATCTATGTGACGGTCCAGCTAAGCTGACACAAGCTCTTGCGATAACACCTGCGCTTAATGGTGAGCCTGTAGTGAATAACACTTTGATTTGGATTGAGGAAAGTAACCATGCCATTGCTAGTAAACATATCACTAGTTCGCCTCGCATCGGCATAGACTACGCAAAAGACGATCAAACCGGTAAGCTAGGTGAACGGGATGACACAACCTTGCCTTGGCGGTTCACGCTTAAGTAGCGCACCTCAATTGAAACTACTTCGCAAAAGCGAAAGTCAGCTTGCAGTCGATGTATTTGAGCAATTTGTTTACCACCCTTGGCACGGCAATATCACCGTTAGCAATTTTTGATTCAACATAAATATCGCAGTCATCATATTGAATTTGCTGGCGAATAACGTAATCGTTGAGTTCGTCAAACAGGCTTTCTTTTAACGGCACCATGCCAATGAACGCACCTGAGCCTTTTTCATCTACGAATTCTTCACGCTTACTAAAGTAAGCGCCTTCAATTTCTCGTTTTAGCGTATACGCCTGCATGGCATCTAATTTTGTTAAGCGAAAGTGCACACTTATTTGGGGTTCTGTCACTGGTATTCTCGGTTTTTCTTGAAGTTTATCCAAATGGCTACTGCTTTATTTCCACTTTCCAAGGCGGGTTCACTCTATTCTCTCCTGCCCAGTACAGCTTTATTTTGTTGCCAGATGGATCGCTTAAAATGGCCTCTTTCCAAAGGTAGCGCTGCTGCGTTGGCGGCTGCTCAAAACGAATACCTTTTTCCACAAGAGAGGTATACAGCTCATCTAGCGCCTCGTGTTCGAAGTAGATCACACTGTGATTTTGAGCACTTTCGCTTTCTAAAGAGAGCGAAAAAGTAGACGAGCCTTCAGGACACGTGAATCTGGCATAGTGCGGTGTATCTACAATTTGAGTGAACCCAAGTGTAAGGTAAAACTCCACCGCTTCGACCATATTGGTAACGGGTAACGTAACTTGGTTCAATTCCATGAAGACCTGCTCCTTGTATTTGTATTGTTTGCGCTAGATTTAATCGTCGCGTCCTAGATAGGCGTGAATAGCGGTGATTTTGCCGTTTTCATTAAATTTCAAGACATCAACAACAAACAGTGTTTCAGACTTATCCACTACAATTTTAAGCTCACCACACACCATGTTCTCGTTTGCCATAGTAGACAGCACATCTATTTCTATCGAATCAGCGTTCTCAAAGTTCTTACGTGTTTCATCAACGGCTAACCGTTTACCTTTTACAGAAATTTTCCAGTCCCTTAATGCAATGTCATCCGCAAACATATCGGAAACACTGTCTAGGTCCTTTTGTTCATAGGCTCTTAAGTATTGAATAAAGACTTCGACCCACTCCATTTTACGTGTTCCTTTTATCAGTTTTTTAAAAGACATCAGCCAATCGGTTTACACCCAAAACGCCAGCGTCCAGTTAATATAACCGTTACACTATCAAAAATAACGTGGCTGCTGTGGCCGCGCCCATTGTAAGATTAAACTGCCGTCTTCGAGTTGGCGAACTCAACCACACGCGTATTTTTGCGCCTACCGCTGCCCAAAGCGAGATGCTTGGAAAACCAATCACGGCAAAAGCGGTAACAATCGCAATACCAGATTGAATGTAGTGCTCGCCAGGCAGTGAAAACGTGCCTACGCTAGCTAACGCCATCATCCATGCTTTAGGGTTAATTAACTGAAATAATGCCCCTTCCCACCACTTGAGCGGCCCTTGGCGTTTGGTCGATTTAATTTTGTTTTCTACTAGGCCTACTGGCTCATCTACGGGACCAGTGGCAATTTTAAATGCTAACCATAACAGGTATGCCACGCCAAGTACTTTTAGCACACTGTACAGTACGGGAAATATGTTGAACAGCGCACCAATGCCCAGCAGTGTGCTTATCATTAGACCTGCAACACCAATTACAATACCCAGCATGTGCGGCAGCGAACGTTTATAACCGTATTGTGCCCCAGAAGCCAATAGCATCATATTATTCGGGCCAGGCGTTACCGTACTGATGAATGCGAATGTCGCAAGCGCGATGAGTAAAGATGTTTCCATGACAGTCCTTATGTGTTGAGGTGAGCAATGCGTTTCTTTAAAAGAAAGGGGTCGGTTAACCAAACGCTTGTTTTTCACCAACACAATACAATCATATTTTTGTATGCATCATACCCAAATACGCTTAAAAACAGCCATACAGTTTAGTCATGGTAACGTCTGTATGGTAGTTATTTCACCAATCTGTATGGTTAAAAGCTCCTGTCAATTAAGATATAGTTATCTGTATGCAGATAACTTCATAAGAATAAATATTGCGATGACGCTTTACGAAACATTAGCCAATGAACTTAAAGCCCAAATCGAGCGTGGTGTTTTTGAGGTGGGGAACAAGTTACCTTCGGTTAGGCAGCTGTCAACGGAGCATAAAGTAAGTATAGCTACCGTGCAGGAAGCATATCGAGTGTTAGAAGCGCAGCAACTGGTAGAGGCAAAACCTAAATCAGGTTATTTTGTCGCCCGTAGTATCTTAATAGATAACACCCCTAGCATGACGAAGCCTCCGCAACGCCCTATGGATGTGTCTCAATGGGAAGATGTGCTAGACACTTTGCTGAATACCTTCAATAAAGATCATGACGCTAAAACCCTGTGCCAGTTTCAGCATGCCATGCCCAACATGACTGCCAAAACCCTTAAACCGCTTATAAAACGCCTGCATGAACTCACCAAACATCGAGCCTTGGACGGCATGATATACGGTGACGTAAAAGGTGATGAAACTCTGCGAAAACAGCTAAGCCGATTGGCCGCAGCATCTGGCTGTGTGTTGCAAAGCGACGAATTCATTGTAACTTCTGGCTGCCAGGAAGCCTTATCTGTGTGCCTTCGCGCAGTGGCGAGCGCCGGCGATGTGATAGCGGTAGAATCCCCCGGATTCTACGGTGCTATGCAAGCTATAAAAGGCGCTGAATTAAAAGCGTTAGAGATCCCCACCGACTCTGAAACAGGACTAAGTTTAGAGGCATTAAAGCTAGCGCTTGACCAATGGCCGATCAAGACTATTTTAGTCGCCCCAACGGTAAATAACCCTCAAGGATTTGTTATGCCTGAGGCGAAAAAGAAAGCGTTATATGAATTGGCCAGAGAGTACGACGTAGCCATTATAGAGGACGACATTTACGGCGATATTGCCTACGCCTACCCTCGTCCAAAAACCATTAAATCGTTCGATAAAGATGGGCGCGTTTTACTGTGCTCCTCGTTTTCAAAAACGCTAGCGCCTGGTTTTCGCGTGGGTTGGATAGCGCCGGGAAGCTATAGAAATAAAGTGCTCCACGTTAAATATGTCAGTAGCTCTATGTGCCCTACTCTACCCCAATTAGCTATAGCCAGTTTCATTGAGCAAGGCGGTTATGACAAACATATTCGGGCTATGCGTCACCATTACCTAAGTGCACGAGACGCACTACGTTCAGACATTAAGCGTTACTTTCCCGCCGACACCTGTATTAGCTACCCTCAAGGGGGCTATGTGCTTTGGGTAGAGCTAAACAGCCGTTATGACTCCGTGAAGCTGGCTGACGAAGCCAAGCGAAAAGGAATTTATGTCGCGCCAGGGCAACTATTTTCGGCAACAGGTAAGTATCGACATTGCCTGCGTTTTAATTTCATTGATAGTACGCAGGCTGCACGCACCGAAGCTATTCAGCGTCTTGGTGAGATGCTTGTTGCACAAGAAGCCTAATTTTTTATACAAAGTGCGTAAACCCAAAGGCAGTTGATCCACATCAACGCAGGCTAGCCGTAAGTCCACCAAAATAAAACCATCCAAACTAACCTGTGAAACTTTGTATGCTTACGTTAGTGAATAATACAGATGCGAATGATGACATTGTGCCTGAAGCACACGGACTATACCGTCTGCATTTAAAGCCTAACACGCAAATGGCGATAGAGAATAAGCCCGTCTTCGGTGCGAATATTACGCTACATAGCAGCGTATTGAGGCACGATAATTTTGTGGCAACGCCAGATAATATATTAGGTTGGCTGGATCACTGCGGTTTGTCACACTTTGCCGTGAAAGCCGAGACCGACAATTCAGAAAGTGAAGACACGTCTGTACTTTTGCCTTCACAGTTTTTAAATGCCGAAGGCGGAATTTTGCGTGTAACTGCCCCCACTCGCATTTATCTAATCAGCAAAACCCCAATTGATATTAACAAACGCGGCCTGTGCCTTTTTACGCCAGTAAAATAACCACACAGAAATGTACTCTGACCCCAAAATTTTTGGGGTCAGAGTACATTTTATTTTATTCAATTTCTGTGGTGGCGTTTGATGTGCTCTCTAGGTGCAGGCTAATCGCTTCAGACAGCCCGGAATAACGCTTATCCACCCGTTGAACCATGTGGCTAAATGTAGCGGTGTCAGAGATGATTAAGCAGCCGTCTTTAGCACGGGTTAACCCTGTGTACACTAGGCCTCGATGAAATAAGTTGGCGGCTTTTTCGCTATCAGGCTTAGGTAAAATAAGCACAACATGATTAAACTCAGAGCCCTGAGATTTATGTATGGTCATGGCGTACACAGTTTCAAACTGCGGTACTCTTGATAGCGATATGCTGCGCAACGCTTGCTTTTGCTCTAGCGTATTGTCAGCACTGTCTCCCGCATTTGCCGAAGCTTTCTGACTTGAACCGTTTTGACCCGAAGCTTGGCTATCCTGGTAAAACCACGCATATAGCTTTCCTTTGCTGTCAGGCCAGATTACACCAACCTCACCGTTTGATAGTCGTTGAGGATGATGATTCTTTACAATCATAATGGGCTGACCTTGATAGAAATGGCCTTCCCGCTTTCTGATTTTGTGCTTGATAGCATCGAACACCAAATTATTCAGGCCTTCTACGCCCATTCCGCCCTTGCGGACCGGGGTTAGCCACCTAACCACATTCAGACGATTAAGCGCCTCTTCGGCACTGCCAGCATCAAAAATAGGCAGGAAGCTTTCTTTGGCCAACTGGTGTAAAACACGGCCGCTAACCTGGTGCTCTGGCCATAGGTGAACGCCAGATTGTAGGCGTGATGCAGTCTTTGAAACAAGAGTTGAATCGATATTTGAGTTGAGGCCAGCAGTTTCATCATTGTCACTAGCCTTGTCGGTAATAGCGGCAAGTGCACCGCTTGCATCACCTCGCTGTATGGCCGTTGCAACTTTTGCCACCTGCCCTTTGAAGCGCTGCGGTGCTTGCAGAGTTGCTACATAGCTTTTTGCCTGCTCATCAACAGGTAACAGAGGCAAATGCGGGCACAGCGTAGCGATGTGCTGACGCATTAACGATGGCTCGCCACCTAAAGAAAACGCGTTGTCATTGCTGTTTAAGCTATTTGTACCATTTGGCACATTCGCATTTTCGTCAAAACTTGCTGCCTCGGTACTAACTAGCTGCTCTAACACGTTGCCAAGCTCAACTGCTGGAAGCTGATCGGCATCACCGATAAAATAGAGTCGCGCATGGTCTGGTAACGCTCGTACGATGCGCGTCATTAGCGCTAAGTCGACCATACTTGCTTCATCGACAATGAGTACATCTGCTGCCAATTGATTGTGCTGATTGAACTTAGTCGATACACCGTGCTCGCGCAATCCTAGTAATCTATGTAGCGTCACAGCATCGGTAGGCACGTTGTTAAGTACTGTGTCGTTCAACTTGCCGCGAAGCCCGTCTATGCTGTTCATGATAGATTCGGTCATACGCTGTTGCGCTTTACCTGTAGGCGCTGCCAGCACAATTTTTAAGTTTTCATCGCAAGCCTGTAGCGCCAGTAATAAGCGCAATACAGTATAGGTTTTACCTGTTCCTGGCCCACCGTTTATAACGCAAAAGCGCTGCATTAGGCTTTTCGCCACCGCTATTTGCTGCCAATCTTGCCGATCGGTTGTTTCGGTAGGAAAGATTGCGGGCCAAAGTTGCTTTACTTTTTCGCTTGCCTCATCACTTAACGGCGTAAGCGCAGCGCGTTTTACAACATTGCGTGCTACTTCTTGTTCAAATTCATAGTAGCGACGGCTGTACAGCTTGCCGTTGCTATAGACAAATAGTTGAGCCACCTGCTCGTTAACCAGTGCGCTTTTTAAAATTCTAAGTAACGGTGTTAGTTGTGGCACGTCAACACCTGCTTTGGGCGCTTTTTCCTGCTCGGTTTGTTCAACCAGCGTCAGTGAAGCAGCCGCCGCCCCATTACTGCTATGCTCATTCGTTTCAACCGCCAAGGCTGCCTCTTGTTCTGCGACTACCTCTTTAAAAAGCGTCGTACCCGCTATGTCTTTTAGATAGATACAGCTGTGGCCATTGCGCTGCATATACGACAAGTATGCTAAGATCCCAGCCCAAATAAACTGTTCTTCTTGCTCCAGTTCATCAATAAAGCCAAATTCTTTTGCGACAAATTTGTCGATCGCCTCGATGCCAAACAAGTTATCAAAAAATGACGGTACAGAGTGTTGATTGCTTTTCATTATTTTCCTTTGCTTTAGCCTCTATGATGTTGACTACTCGTCATCGAAACTAAACTGCTGCTGACCCGAAGACGTTTGTTCCAAAGGCTGGTGAGAGCTGCCTGCATTCGAAGAACTATTGCCTTGCTGGGCATCGTCTTTGCTCGCAAATATCCCGCCTAATCGATTGAGTACAGACGATGGAACATCAGTATAAAATACCCCTTCCCCGCGCTCGTTTTCTGGGTGCATACCGCGTAGATACAAGTAATACACTCCACCAAAATGCATATCTGGGTCGTAGTTAGGCAGCGTATTCTTTAAATAGCGATGTAGCGCCAAACAGTAAATTAAGTACTGAAGGTCGTAAAGGTGATGCTGGTTATTGTGAAACAGCGCTGTTGGCGTGTAGCTATCAAGGGTATCGCCAAGCCAGGTTGATTTGTAGTCTGCCACATAAAACTGACCGTCATGTTCAAAAATCAAATCAATAAACCCGTGCATCATTCCCTGTAATTTAGCTGTGATTAATTGAGGCGCTGTTTCCATCTCGCCACCAATAACGTCAGCTACGTTTTGCCTATGGGTAGCGAGTACTTCACGAAGCTGAGTCCATTGCGTGTCGTTCATTGGAAAATAGAATTCGGCTTCGCGCAGGGTTTGCACTAAGGGCAAATCACTCATACTTAGCTGCATATTGGGATACAGAGGCGTCTGTAGCGCTTCTTCTAACCATTCATAAAGTAGCGGCGTTCGCTTTTCATCTAACCCGAAGCGGTTAACCAGTTCCTTACCCGTTTCTTCCCAATCGGGCGCACTAAAGTCACTGTGCTCTAGAATATCGTGAAGTAAATTACCTGCGCTCGCACCTTTCTCTAGGGTAAAACGCAGATCACTTTTACTTACCGTACTTTCAATACCTGCCGAGGAATTGATGTCTGCATCAATTGAGCCCATCTCACCCATAAGGGGGTCGCTTGCATACACTTCTTCATCTCGAATGGTTTGAAGTACGGGCACACTAGGAAGGGTTTGACCCAAGGGCTCTGTTGTTGCGCCGGACTCTGCTGCTGTGCCTCTTTCAACGCTTTGGTTAGCACCAACCGTGGTTAAACGGCTCATTGCTGAGAATGAATACAGTCGCCATTCTTCGCTTGCCGTGCCGGTAAATTGCAACGCGGTAAGCTGAGGTAACTCATCTTCTTGTTCAAAGCCAGTATACACTTCCTCAAACTCATCACCGTCGATATGGCTGGCATGGGACGCTTCTTCTTCAGCAACACGGTTTAACACACTTGACCAATCGTTGTTGCTGCCATCGCCACCTACACCAAGTGCTCGTGCTAATGCGCTTCTTTCATTGTTAGTCAGCGGTACAACGCCCATGTAACAGCGATGGGCAGCTCGTGTTACCGCCACATAGGCCAGTCGCATGTCTTCCGCTTCGCTCTCGCTTTGAACGCGAGCTATGGCCTGTGGCGTCTGCCCAAGCTGCATTTGTAAATCTTGTTTTTCCTCGTCGTAATAGGTAAATATTTGCGATGTAGTGTTGCCGTTTTTAGCGGCGTCTCTGTAGCCGGTGGCAAAAGGAACAAACACGATGGGGTACTCTAGCCCTTTCGAGCCGTGTTGAGTAATAAGTCGAATAAGTTGGCTGTCACTTTCAAGGCGCAAAGTAAGCTCTTCATCGCTTTCAGGCTTATGAATTTGCTTATTCAACCAGTCGAGTAGCTGCTCTGGGCGCTGGTGAGTAGTGCTAGCTTTTTCCAGCACTTCGGCCAAATGCTGATAGTTAGTAAGGGCGCGTTCCACGCTGTCAGCATGAGGTTGATAGCTGTCTTGCATTAGATACAGCAGCACACTCATGCACCCTTTTTGCAGCCACATATCCCGCAGCGACAATACCTTGTCGATAGCCGCATCCCACTGCGCGTCATCTTCATGGTATAGCAATTCAATAAGTGTTTGGGCACTATAACCCCAAAGCGGTGACGCCAAGCTCGACGCTACTTTACTGGTGTCGTTAGCATGCCAAATACCGTTAAGTAACCGCAGTACATCTTTGGCTTCGGCACTGGCAAATAAGTTACTGCGATCGCTTAAATAAACGCACGCCAAGCCTTTTTGCTGCAGTACACTTTTGATAGCGCCAGCTTCGGTCCTGTCTTTCACCAAGATAGCGATATCCTGTGGCTTAACAGGCGCGGTGCCACCATTGGCGGTTTGAAAGTGCGCTTCGTTCAATAAGCGGTAAATCTCTTGCGCAATCCACTGAGCCATCTTGCGACGCATAATGTGGGCGTTTTCTTTGTCGTCCAAACACATGCTAACGTAGTTCATTGCGCTGCGTTTCGTTACAGCACTTTTCATTACACCGCTCTTCATTACAGCACTTTTCATTACATTGTCTTGTTCGGCAGGGTCGATAAGTGGCGTTTTTGCCGCGGC
>NZ_JAFLMX010000248.1:0-9702 GCF_017849675.1 Alteromonas sp. AO-Serp | reverse complement strand
ATTCAAAGATGATGTCGCCGTCTTCGCCCATGGTGTCTCTAATAGCCTGAAGGCGGGCTTTGAAAAGTTTAAGCTCTGGCTTAGTGAAGAGCTTGGTTCTGTCGAAGTGCGTGTTACCGTCTTTATCGTAAACGATAGGGTCAACTTTTACTGCGTCATAACCATCTTTAAGCGCTTTCTCGGTGGCGCGAGCATAGTCAGCGGGGTCGTTAAGCTTGGTTACTTCTTTGTCCCAATCAAACTGTAGCTGGCTAGCGTAGCTACGGAGCTTGCCATTAGTTTTGCCACCCAGTAATTCGTAAACCGGCAAGCCAAGCGCTTTGCCTTTAATGTCCCAAAGTGCAGTATCAATAGCGCTCATCGCAGCATAAATAACCGGGCCGCCGCCTAATCCCCAAAAGCCCTCGCGCAGCATTCTCGACCAAAGCAGTTCGGTGTGAAAAGGATTAAAGCCAATCAGCATGGCTTCGGCAATTTCTTTAATCATGTGTGCAGCGGCGCTGTGACCCCAATCATAAGCCAGTCCTGCTTCGCCCACACCGGTAATACCTTCGTCGGTGTAAACGCGTACGAAAACCGGGTTCCACTGAGGGCGCTTAGGGCATTCGATATCAAAAATTTCTACTTTGGTGACTTTCATAATGTATAAACAATTCCTGTTTGAAATAAGTTGGCGTTTAGCTGGCTAAGCTAAATTATTCGCAGAAGCCCGGGTCTAGTTTGTAAGCTTTGCGAAGCATGGCAGGCCATGCTTTTTGGCCGCCTGTTTCGCCGCTGTGAACCACATTAGCCTGTGCGTATATGCCATCAATAATGCTTTGCGGTATCTCGATAACCTCTTCATTAGACTGCATCAGGGCAAGCTGAATTTCGCACGCACGCTGCAAATCGTAAAAGCGCATAAAGGCGTCACCGACGGTGGGGCCAAGGGTTAGACCGCCGTGATTAGGCAAAAGCATGTGATTAGTGTCGCCAAGATCGTACTGCAAACGTTTCTTTTCACTATCATCAACGGCTAAACCTTCGTAGCTGTGATAAGAAAGTGATGGTAGCGAAAACATTGAATACTGGCTCCAGGGCTTAAGCCCGCCTTTAACAGATGCGACTGAGATTGTGGCTAGTGTATGCAGGTGAATAACGCATTGGGCATCGTGGCGCACTTCGTGGATAGCACTGTGAATGGTGAAGCCAGCGGGGTTGATGCCGTAAGGTGTATCGTCAAGGATGTTACCCTCTAAATCGACCTTAACCAGGTTAGAGGCGGTAACCTCGTCAAACGTCAGGCCAAAGGCGTTAACCAAGTAATGATCAGTGCCCGGTACCTTAGCTGAGATATGCGTGTAAATAAGGTCGCCCCATCGCATATCTGCCACTAACCGATAGCATGCTGCTAAATCGACACGAGTTTGCCATTCTTGTTCAGAAACTTTGCCTTTAAGGCTTAAGGTTGGCAGTGAAAACAAGCCACTTCTCCTATTCTTTTCATGGTGACAATTTACCAATACCCGCAACAATGAACAATGCTTTGTCAGTGCTGCGTTATATCGAATTGGGTGTAGCCATCGCGCAAGGGAATAAGATCGTCAGCGAAACGCATTGCGTCGTGGTCAAGGGTAAAGGGGTTGGCTTTTACGAGTTTTTTTATCTCTAATTTGGCCCAAGGAGGCGCATCGAAGGCGTCTGGAAGGGTCTCAATACCAGCATCTAAATCACAACCAAATATAGCCAGTCCATTAGATGTGGTGGATAAATATTGGGTAACTTCAACATTGAACCCAGTTTCTTCCCACGTTTCTCTGTGTGCAGTACAGGCGACCGATTCATTTTCAAGCACCCCTCCACCAGGAAAATCCAATTTACCTGAAAGACGGTGTTCTACTAACAGTACCTTATTATTTGTTTTGACTAGGCACGCGGCAGCAATCAAAGGGGCTGGACTGTTTTCTCCAACTTGGTTTTGTTGAGATAAAAGCCTATCGGAAACGCGACAAACCGGCGCGTTGGGTGAAGACTGTGAACATGCGAAAAGCGTTAAAACAGCGAATATAGCTGATAAGCGAAATAAGATGACCATCGATTTGGGTAAAATACTCTAGAAGCTGTTTGTGATTGTTTTAAAAATAATCAATATTAAAAGACAGACTCTACGCAAATATAACACAACTAAAAATAATAACGCGGTACACAATCTTAACGTATAGCGGCGCTTGCGAAGAATCGTAAGCGGATTTTGTGTACTTGAGTATCCTAAACGTTTTGAAAAATACGTGATGGGATACTTTTTTACCTATAGGAAAGGTTATGTCTTCACGATTATCTTTATCGCCTTTGTTGCTTGGCGTAGTGCTACTTGCAGGTGTTGTAGTGTATTTGAATATGCCCGAAGAAGAGAGCGCGAGTGATAGTAGCGTGCGGGCGACGCCGGTAAAAACAGCCTTGGTATCATCACAGGCATTCCCAATTACGATTGAGTCATTAGGTACTGCTACCGCCAATGAGTCGGTGAATATTACCGCACAAGTCACCGATACCGTAAAAACAATTAATTTTGAAGACGGCGATAAAGCCACCGAAGGCGAGTTACTGGTTCAGCTAAACAATACGGAAGAACGCGCCAGGGTAGAGGAACTTAAGGCGAATATTGATGAGGCCAAACGCCAGTTCACGCGCATAGCGGACTTGCGCCAGTCTAACGCTACTTCTGAACAACTGCTGGACGAGCAGCAAGCACGGGTTAAAGCCTTACAAGCTCAGCTAGATATTGCGCTAGCTCAGCTAAATGACTTGCAGATACGCGCGCCGTTTAGCGGACTATTAGGTAATCGCGAAATCAGTATCGGCTCTTTGGTGCAACCTGGTGACACTATCACTACTTTAGATGACATCAGTCTAATTAAGGTCGATTTCAGTATCGCTGAAAACCATCTTGCAAGCGTGGCTAAAGGGCAGGCATTAAGTGCATCCTCGGTGGCTTACCCCGGAGAAGAGTTTACAGGGAAAATCTCTAACATTGACACGCGACTCGACCCGATTAGCCGCTCTATTCGGGTACGTGCGACGATAGACAACCAAGATAATCGTCTGCGCCCCGGTATGTTGCTTACCGTAATTGTGGAAAAGCGCGTGCTGAATACTTTGGTATTGCCGGAAAAGGCGCTGGTTCCCGTTCAAGACAAGCAGTATGTGTATGTCGTTAAAGATAACGTTGCACATCAAACTGAAGTGGTAATTGGTGAGCGTCGTCCCGGGCTGGTACAAATTGTTAGTGGGTTAAACGAAGGCGATGAGGTCATTACCGAAGGCACGCTTCGGGTACGCGACCAATCTCCGGTTAATGTGTTAAACCGCTAAGGGAGCATATCGTCATGTTATTGTCAGACGTCTCTGTAAAGCGCCCTGTTTTCGCAACGGTTATTAATTTACTGCTGATCATTTTCGGTATTGTCGCTTTTACCATGTTGAGTTTGCGTGAATACCCTGATATCGACCCACCGATTGTCTCGGTGAGTACGACCTATACAGGGGCATCGGCTAATATTGTTGAGACTCGGATCACCCAGCTATTGGAAGATAGAATATCGGGTATAGAGGGGATAAAAAACGTTACCTCGACCTCTCGTAATGGTCGTTCAGACATTACCATTGAATTTAAGCTCTCTCGTGATATTGATGCTGCCGCGAATGACGTGCGCGAGCGAGTAAGTCGCGCACTCAATAACTTGCCTGATCAAGCTGATCCTCCTGAGGTGTCTAAAGCAAATTCCGATGAAAGTGCCGTGGTATGGTACAACTTGCGAAGCACAAACCTAAATACCATGGAGCTGACTGACTACGCCGAGCGCGTATTAGTGGATAGGCTTTCAATTGTCGATGGTGTCGCCCGAGTTCAAATTGGGGGAGGCAGGCGCTATGCCATGAAAGTGTTCTTAGACCGCAATGCAATGGCGGCAAGAGGTATTACGGTAAACGATGTAGAGCAAGTCATTCGCGCCGAGAATGTGGAATTGCCGGCGGGGGAAGTGGAAAGTACTGACCGTAACTTTGAAGTACGGGTTGCGCGAACCTTTCTTACGCCTGACGACTTTGCCGCGCTGACGGTTGCGGTAGGTGACAATGGTTATCTTGTGCGGCTTGGCGAAATAGCCCATGTTGAATTAACCGCAGAAGATGACGAAACCGAGTTTCGTGGTGATGGCGTCAATATGATTGGACTCGGTATTATAAAGCAGTCCAAAGCCAACACCTTAGACGTTGCCCGTGCAGCGAAAGCGCAAATTGAAAGAATAGAAGCCACTCTTCCTGATAATATCTTTATTGTACCCAGCTATGATTCGTCGGTATTTATTGAGGCGTCGATTGATGAAGTATATGAGACTTTAGGTATCGCGATGTTAATGGTGGTGATCGTTATTTACCTTTTCCTAGGTAATATTCGCGCCACGTTGATTCCGGCAGTTACCGTACCCGTTTCTATTATTGCCGCTTTTATCGTGATGTATGCACTGGGGTTTTCCATCAACCTTCTTACCCTGCTTGCTATGGTGCTAGCCATCGGTTTGGTGGTGGATGACGCCATAGTTGTGCTTGAGAACATCTACCGACGCATAGAAATGGGCGAACCCCCTATTTTGGCCGCCTACCGCGGCGCTAAAGAAGTTGGGTTTGCAGTTATTGCAACAACGCTGGTGCTTATCTCTGTGTTTGTACCGTTGGTTTTCCTTGAGGGCAACATTGGAAGGCTATTTACGGAGTTCGCATTGGCCATAGCTGCTGCGGTAGCGTTTTCAAGCTTTACCGCACTTACGTTGTCGCCCATGATGGCGTCGAAAATCCTTAAAAAAAGAACCCGATCGTCTGGCTTTGGAAGTTGGATGGACAAGAAGTTCTCTAAACTTGAGAACGGCTACTTCAATACGCTAGGTAAAACGTTGCATCAGCCCATTCTGATGCTGCTTATGCTTGCTATTGCTATCGTTGCATTGGTACAGCTTTCTGAAAAAGTGCCTAGCGAGTTCGTTCCCAAAGAAGACAGAGGCAATTTCTTCATTTTGATGAACGCGCAGGAAGGGGCTAGTTTCGAAAGTAACGCAAAGAATCTCGAAAAGATTGAAAGTATCTTAATGCCTTACCGCGAGAGTGGGAAAATCAATCGCCTTTTGGTTAGAACACCTGGTTTCGGCGGTAATGCGGGTATCGCAATTGTGGGGTCTGCAGACTGGGATGAGCGAGATTTCAGTACATTTTCGCTCATGGATGAAATCAGCGCCAAACTTAACAGCGTGCCTGACGTTCGTGCTTTTGCCATCATGCGCAGCGGGATTTCTGGAGGAGGCCTCGGCCGTCCTGTTCAGTTCGTCTTACAAGGCGATACCTACGAAAATCTGGTTGAATGGCGAGACATTGTTCTACAAAAGGCAGCGCAGAACCCAAGGCTCATTCGACTAGACTCCGATTATAAAGAAACCTCACCACAGCTATTGGTGAATATTAACCGCGACAGGGCCGCTGATCTTGGGGTATCAATTAGTGATATTGGCGGCACACTGGAAGTGATGCTGGGTCAGCGTAGGGTGTCAACATTCCTTGATAGGGGCGAAGAATACGATGTCATCATGGAAGGTATAGAGGAAGATTTTCGAAGCCCTAACAGCATAGAAAATTTGTACGTGCGTTCATCCCGCACTGGCGAGCTCATTCCTATGGACAATTTACTCACGTTTGAAGAGCAAGCCACGTCAGCACAGTTAAATCGCTACAACAGAATGCGTGCTGTCACTATTTCTGCCAACTTGGCGGACGGTTATACGCTAGGGCAGGCACTTGAATATTTAGAAAACATTGTAAGTACAGAGCTGCCTGACAATGTATCAATAGATTACAAAGGCGAGTCACAGCTGTATCAGGAAGCGGGTAATTCATTTGTATATGTATTTATGCTGGCACTCGCTGTCACTTACTTAATATTGGCTGCGCAATTTGAAAGCTGGGTGCACCCGCTAGTCATCATGCTGACCGTGCCGCTGGCGCTTGTTGGAGCCTATATCGGGCTATTCTTTAGCGATATGACGATCAATATATACAGTCAAATTGGTTTGGTTATGCTAATTGGACTTGCCGCAAAAAACGGTATTCTTATTGTCGAGTTTGCAAACCAGCTACGGGATGCCGGTATGGAGTTTGAATATGCGCTTAAACGCGCAGCCGCGCAGCGCCTACGTCCTATCGTAATGACCGGCTTCACTACGGTATTTAGCTCCTTACCACTTGTACTCGCGTCTGGACCAGGAGCAGAAAGCAGAATGGTTATTGGTATGGTCATTTTCTCTGGTGTTCTCGTTTCTGCCTTCATGACACTTTATGTTGTTCCCACCGCTTATAGTTGGCTGGCAAGAAACACCGGTTCTCCACTTCAACGAACAATGGAGATAGAGACGCTGGAGCAGTCAATCCCTTATAAAAAAGGCGAATCGTAACCATTATAGCGGGGTAAAGCCCGCTTAGCCTTTATTTTCGTTAATACACGCTCAACAAGGGCTGATTAAAAAAATATACAGGAAGGGGCTATAAGGGTTATCTTTCCGTATGTTTTTACATACGTAAATATCAGCGCTTATCACTAAGTGTTTTGTGGTGAAACCCCTTAACTTACTGAAAAAGATAAAATAATTTTCTTTTCACTGCTCTCATCATAAATTCTTATTTGTGGTCATAATGCATAAAGGAATGTATTAGACATTTGTATAGTTGCTTAACTTACAACTTCTTCTACACTTCACGCCAAAATCAAACGCTTGTATAAGTCATTAATTTTTAAATGCTAAAATTTTCACGCTCAAATTGGCGAATATGGCAATTGTGACCAATACTTACCCCGTTGTATGAGTATGAGCACACACGCACATGTTTGTCTCAAGCCGTTTAAAAGCTCCACTTTCCGTGCAAACGGGTTAGCAAGAAAGTTAAAAGCGAAGAGCAAGCATTCAACAGACTCTAGAGGACATATCATGAAGAAATGGATACTTGCAGCAGGATTGTGCTGTAACGTAGCTTTTGCCGATGTAGCAGTTATTGTTCATCCCAGTAACGCTGACACCCTCGACAAAGATAGTATTAGCCGTTTATTTCTAAATAAAGCAAAGGCGTTTCCAAGTGGTACGCAAGCCGAGCCAGTTGCGTTAGCTGAAGGCCAATCTGCCACTGATGAATTTAACGGCAAGGTATTGAACAAAACCGCAGCACAATTAACTGCGTTTTGGTCAAAACTAGTATTTACCGGTAAAGGTCAACCACCAAAAGCTCTGGGTAGCGATTCAGAAGTTGTATCTGCAGTAGCAGGAAACCCTGGCGCAATTGGTTACGTCGACGCTGGCGCTGTTAACGACAGCGTACGAGTAGTCGCTACCTTTTAACTGACCGTTTATACAAAGAATTTAAGGAACACGCATGAAAACCAAACTTGCTATCTTATCTATGGCTGGCCTGTTAGCTACTCCGGCACTGGCTGATATTCAAATCAACGGCTTTGCAAACCTTATTGGTGGTATGACACTAGACGATGACGAGTCAGTGTACGATTACGACAGCGACTTTAACTTCGACCCTGCAAGTGTATTTGGCCTTCAGGTTCGTGGTGATGTTAGCGATAAGCTCTCTGCGACCGCCCAGCTAGTTGGCCGTGGTAGTGAAGATTACGACGCCGATTTTGAATGGGCGTACATGACCTATATGTTGAACAACAACTTCAACATCAGTGCAGGCCGTCTGCGCATGCCTTTATTTAAGTACTCTGCTTCATTAGATATCGGTTACTCGTATCACTGGCTAACACCACCAGATGCTGTATACGGCATTGACTTCAACAACATTGACGGTGTTCGTGTTGACTACATGAACTACTCAGGTGACTGGGAATATGGTGCACAGTTTACCGTTGGTCGTGTTGAGGCTGATACCACCATTTCAGGAACGCCTGCTGCGTTAGAGTTGGAAAACGTGGTCGCTGTTTCATTTGAAGCAACACGTGATTGGTTCAGTGCGCGTACTTTGCTAGCACGTGGTAAAACAAGTGCTGCGAATGCTGACTTTGACACATTTGTTGGTGGTTTAAATCAATATGGTGCCTTTATTCCTGCGGCGTCTTTAGCCGCTGAAGGCCTGAGTGTTAACGAAGATACAGGTACCTTCTTTGAAGTTGCTGTTGATATCGATAAGTACGATTGGTTTGTGGGTGCAGAATTTACCCAAACAGAAGTTGATGGCTCTGTTATTGCCGATAATAAAGCATGGTACGTTACGGCGGGTATGCGCTTTGGCAAGTTTACACCACATATTACTTACGAAGTTGAAGAAGCGGATAATGGTACTCAGCTAGGTTTAATTGCTGCATTGCCTGCTACGATTGCGACAGGTGATGCCGTGGTTGATGCTACGTGGAACGGCGCAAATGGCTCGCCGGGTATTTACCAAACTGCGGCAGGTATTGCTGCTCAACAGGAGCTAGATGTATCGGCAGTTACTGTTGGTCTTCGTTACGACGTTGAGCCAGGTTTTGCACTTAAAACTGACGTAACTTGGTATTCAGATGATCTAAACGATCTAAATGATGCAACACTGCTCAAAGTAGGCGTAAACTATACGTTCTAACTACTCGTTATGGCCTTGCATTTTGGTGCGAGGCCATAATTTCATTAAAGATTTTAGCTATTGGGTAGATAAATTAGTTATGATGTTTTTTCAGGTAAAACTGAAACGTAGTTAAGCAATTATAAAAAACAGTGGGATAGCTGATGAACTTTCTAAAAAAAATGCCAATTGCGACAAAGATTTTCCTCATACCGGGGATCGCAGCGCTAAGTTTTATTATTTACTTGCTTATCACTGTCTATACCGCACTCAATAATGGTGCAACGCTAGAAAAAGTTCAGAAAGTTCAATTTCCTGCCCTTCAACTATCAGCATCGACCTTAGTTGATATGCAAAAGGTTCGCGATACCCTTGCGAGCGCAGTGACCACTGGTGATCAAGACACCCTTACTATGGCGCAAGAGCTCGCCGAAGAAGCAAAAAGCGGCTTAAACCAAATTGCTTCTATTAGCCCTGAGTTTCGCAGTGAAATTTCCCGCATCTCCTCAGGCTTTGATAATTATTTCGATGTTGCCTATGACGTATCACAGTCTATGGTCAACGGCACTGCCGACTTCAGTCGTTTAGGCGAACTCTCAGCCCAAATGAATCAGTCATACGATGGTGCCATCGCTGCGATGTCTCAATTTCGTGATGCTCAACAGGCGGCATTTGAAGAAGCATTTAAAAACACAGACAGTGCCAATACCTCGTTAATTAGCACAGGCGTCATTTTAGCCGTGGTTGTGACTATATTGCTGTTTGGAACAGCGGTACCTATTGTTCGCGGCATTAAGCAAAGTATTGATGACGTGGTTCGTTCCCTTAAAGATATTGCTCAAGAAAACGGTGACCTAACGGTTCGCATAGAAACCAAAAGCGAAGATGAAATTGGCGAGTTGGTGTATTGGTTCAACCAATTCATGGACAAGCTGCAAGGCGTAGTGCGTGATGTGGTAGAAGCGAGTTTACCGCTATCAAACCTAGCGCAGAACTTACGCGGTGTAACGGAAGAAACCCAGCGCACCATTGATGTACAGCAAAAGTCTGCAACCAATGCTAAGCGTGCGGTAGATACGA
>NZ_JAFLMX010000098.1:0-6233 GCF_017849675.1 Alteromonas sp. AO-Serp | reverse complement strand
TTAGGGCAGTCTTTAATGAATGACATACTTAGTCGCTCTTATGATGAAAATAGTGACAGAAGCCCGCCATTTGAAACCTGTAATGCCAAAGGAAATTGCTCAACAACACTTGGCCCAGAAGAAGCGAGCGAAGACGACTACGACGACGTGGACGATTACAACGGGTACACAGTTAACGACGTGGGCGGAAACTATAGCAGTTTCGGTTTTACCGTAACGGTAGATTACGACAGTGACCTAAACGACAGTACGCCAACAGACGGCCTAACGTTTAAGCGTATTGATATCGCAGTTACGGCACCAGACGGCCAAGTTTACAACTTTAGCGCTTATCGAGGGAGCTATTAATGTCTCCACGACAAGCACAGCGACAACACGGTTTTACATTAATAGAACTTATTTTAGTGATCACTATTTTAGGTGTGATTAGCGTATCGGTAGCTCAAGTGATTTCTTTAAGTGCACAAATCTATATAACCGGCGCAGAGCGTACCCGCCTTGTTTCAGATGCGCGCTTTATTATTTTGCGGCTCGAAAAAGAACTGCGTAATGTGGTGCCAAATTCTGTGTCATTCGATTCGAGTTTAGGGTGTCTTTCTTACTACCCTATTAAGGAAAGTGGCACCTATGTGGGCGACGCGTTTAATAACCCTATGCACGTAGTCGTGTTCAATAGTCAGTTGAGTGAGGACGATACTCTTGTTATATACCCAACAAATCCGCAGAGCGTGAATGATAACGGGCGAATAATAGATGCTATTGCCGACGCTGCTTCCGATCCCACTAGCGATAATCAATATGACCTCACACTCAGTGCCCCTAATACACAATCTTCACCGGGAAAACGCTTCTTCATTCCTGAAGCGCAAGTAACCGTTTGTAGAACATCTTCCGTTCAAGGTGAACGCTTAATTAGGACGCAAGGTGCTACGTCGGGCGTCCTTGGTACTAATGTGGTTTCGTGGAGTGCGAATGTGGTCACTGCAGGGTTACGGCAAAATGGCTTAATCGAACTGCAAATGACATTACAAAGCAGTGACGATGAACAGATATCGGTTGTACACGAGGTGCATTTCCCTAATGTGCCATAGTAAAACACGCCAACAAAAAAAGTATCGTATAGGCCAACGTCCTGTCGGGTTGTCTGGTTCTCCTGCGCGCCAAAAAGGCTCAACCACTATAGTAGCAATTATCATTAGTATCGTACTTTTAGGTCTTGGTATTGCGCTGTCTAATCAAATCTCATCGAATATTCGCCAGCAATCCATTGAATATTATGGCGCTCGTGCTTACTTAGCGGCGCAAAGTGGGATGGAAGTCGCTATTTCTAGGCTAATTAACGGCGATAATCCGGCGTGCACAGTCATAACACAGCCGGTAGTTATAAGTGTAGTCAACATGCAGAATTGTACGATTACGCTATCTTGTGAGGTGGAAACTGAAGTCGATGAGCCTGAAGTTGCCGCTGGTGAAATAAGGGTTTATGCGTTAGGGGCCGAAGCGCAGTGCAGTACCGGCCAGCTCGAAACCTCAAAACGCATTCTTGTTGAAGTAAGGCAGGAAGAATAATGACATACTGTAATTCTGTTGCTCGACTCTTTTTGATTTGTGCCTTGTTTATACAAGCGTTAGCTGTGCAAGCCGTTCCTCAAATCGAAGGCAGGTTCATCGAGCTTCAAAACACCTACAATAAAGCAGAGTGGACAACCATTAGCTTTTCACAGGTATACGACGAGCCGCCAGCAGTGTTTATGCTGTCTACTAATCAGGGGGGCAACCCTGCCATTGTCAAAATTCGCAATGTAACCAGAACTGGGTTTGAAGCGCTGCCACTTGAACCCTCTGGAGAAGATGGTCCGCATATTACGATGGGAGGCCATTACTTAGCCATTGCTTACGGCGTTCACGAATTTCCGAATGGGGATATTGTTGAAGTAGGAAAAATGGAGCTGGATGCTACAACCATCCAAGCCTCTACTAGTTCCCCTTGGTACATTCCAATAGGGACATTAGTTCCCGGAACAGAAGATGCTCGATACGCACAGGTGCCTCTGCAAACTAACTTTGGTGAAAAACCTGTATTTTTTCACTCCATTCAAACTGTCAATAACCAAGTGGATGTAAATGGGAAAAAGCCTCCCAATGAGCATTTGCTTCCATTTTTAACTATTGCGGCTAAATACGAAGCGCCGTCATATTACATAGCACTGGAAGCATCAGAAACCGATTTTGAGCCCGTCACACGTCCCGAAACGGTTGCTTATATGGCAACAACTGAAGGGTTCGACCGCAGGTTCTTTGATGACAACGGTGTAGAGGTGGTCTGGGAGGCAGACTTTGCGGACGTACGCATTCAGGGATGGGACGATGGTTGTTTTCAAAATAGCTTTAAAAATAAATACACACAAACGCCGCTAGTTGCCGCGAGTAAAATTAGCCGCAACGGAGGCGATGGTGGCTGGCTGCGCAGTTGTGGTGTGAGCAAAACAAAATTGGGCCTTCGCGTAGATGAAGACCGAAGTATGGACTCAGAACGTAATCATACCGAAGAAGACGCTAGTATTCTGGCTATGACATCAGAGTTTGTGTTTAGTGGTGAAATTCCTAGCTGCGACGTTGCATTCCCGGGTGCGGTGGCAGCATTTGGTGGTGCGCCTATTAACCTACCCGCTTTCAGTCGCATTATTGATGAAAATGGTGGTGTGCTTAGTGCCACACAACTAGTGGCTGGGGGAACAGCTGGGAATGCGGACTATCCAAAATGTGGAGAACCAGGCGTCGACTGTACAGTGAACAATACAGACTCACTAACCGCATCACAGGCCAGAGCTATACCAACCCTCACAGTTAATGATAGCAGTGAAGACTTAGCCCCTGGTAATTTGGCCGGCGATTATTTTTATAGTCGGCTGAATGTGCTTATGGCGGCAGGAAACTATAACGTTGTTGCACCGACTAGAATCTATATTGCCGACCCCGGTACCAATCCACCGGGGCAACCAACACGCTTCGTTATGGCTAATGCTAACGTCACCATTGCAGATGGAGCCTACCTAGCGATTTATGTAGACGGTGATGTGGTTATTGACGGTTCAAACCCGAGGGCGTTGGTTATTGCCAAAGGGAAGGTCACGTTCGCTAATGTGGGTGACGAAACTATCGTCGGCCGCTTCAATGCAGGAGGAGGCGTTGAGTCTGTTTCTTCAACAACGGCAAATCTACCAGCTCCCCTCAGCGTAACAGCTAATGAAGTACCAAATAATATTCCTGGCATATGTGGACGTGAGGTTGTAGAAGTATTAAATCACTACCGGTATGAACTTGCCGACAATAAAGGTAGTAGCTGCGCGGCAAAAGAAGTAACACTGAAAGCCTGCGCAGATGTAAATTGCGACCTCATTTACTCTCAACCCTCTACGGTTAACCTATCCCCGCAAAATAGCAACAATTTCCGATGGACTGGAAGCGATATCGTGTCGTTTACTGGGCAAATCTCTTTAGCTATCGATAGCCTAAAGGGGCAAGACACAAAGCTTGCAACGTTAGGTGAGACGCCATCGTCTCAGCTGCGCTGTTTCATTGGCGGAAAAGAAGTGGGTATAGAAGGCTGCAAGATAAACTTTGAAGATGATGGCCTGGTATTTAAAAACCTTTCTGACAACAACACAACCATCGTCACCCAGCTATCAGGCAAGCCTTCTGACGAAGGTTTCAATAGTAAAAATTATGCCGTTGAGGCCTGTGGTAATTCAGAATTCTTGAAAAACAAAATTGTTGATGTCGACCTCAACTACAATTGCTCAAGCTCTAGCAACTGTTCAAACAAGTTAGCCCTGACAAATAACGGTAATACTTATCAGATTGGACTATCACCACAGACATTTTCTCTGCAGTTTGATACTAATTCGCGAGCGGAATTTACGTTGCGGTATCCGGACGCGGGTGAGCTTTCGCTGTCAGGAACAATTACTGATAGAGCCGCACTAACAGGTTCATCAAACATCTTTAAAGTTCGTCCATTCGGTTTCGCAATGGATGTCTTAAATGACGCTGGCACCAGTTTCAACCCAAACGGGTATGCAATCAATCCGAATGGCTCACTGCTAAAGCGTACGGGAGAAAACTTTGTGCTAGGTCTTCGTACTGTGCAATGGGTTGATGGTGAAGACAATAATGACGATGGGATACCAGATAACTTTGCAGACTTAGCAAATAATAATACGGCCGAACATTATTCAGGTAGTGTCAACCTCACTCCTCAGCAATTGCTACCAGTAAGCGGCTCTGCAGGTTCGTTAAGTATCACAAGCGTCAATTTTGAAGACGAGGGTAAAGTTAATCAAGCTTTAAATTATGACGAAGTTGGCATCATATCCATTGTCGCTCAAGATACCTATTTGACAGACTCTACGGTGTTGGGCCAATTAAATAATGTGGGACGATTTGCGCCATCAAATTTTTCGCTAACAGGAAATTTGGTGGCGGCATGTACTACCAGTAATGCGTTCAACTACTTTGGTCAACCTATAAGTGAAGTGAGCTTCTCGCTAACCGCACTTAACCAAAATGGCAGCCGCACCACAAACTACTACGATGGTTTTGATAAGCTAACCAGTCTCGGTTTGCAGGTTGAGCATGACGGCAATTTGCTAAACCGTTTGGAAAATATCAACTCGATAGGCTGGCCTCAAAGCGGAGCGACAGGACAAATTACTTTCTCTGATAATGACATTGCATTTAGCCGCTTAGGTAGCGCAACACTGGACGGGGCATATATCGATGCCGCTGTCGTGCTGGTGGCAGACCAAGCACAAACTGAGGGCGCAAACTTCAATGGACTTTCTTGTTCCGGTCAGTGCGTTGACGATTTTGGTGATTCAATCAGCTTTGCCTACGGTCGCGCAACGTTGATAAATAACTACGGTGCAGCCGATGAAGCGCTTTTGTTACCGCTTCGCACTCAATATTGGGACGGAAATAATTGGCGAATTAATAAGTATGACAGTTGTACCGCTTATGATCACGACAACGTGAATGACGAATCTGGTGAATTGGTTTCTTCGGGGGAAGAGTCATTAAGTGAAGGAGCCTATAGAGATAGTGACGGAATACGCCTGTCATCACCAAACGGTGCTGGCAATTATCCTGTTAGTTATACGCCTGATGCTTGGCTATTGTGGGATTGGGATGGAGATGGCGAGGCTGATAACCCTCCAAACGCAACGCTCACGTATGGTGTGTATCGAGGAAACGACAATATCATTTACAAGCGCGAGCAAATCAATAATTAGCAAAGAAGGTTATCCCGCTTGACCGAAATGCTGGTTGCGTAGCACACCGTAGTGGCGCCAACATAAAGAGATGTAAATTATTAGCAAATTGTTTTTGAACCTTCTAATTTTCACAGGGTCACTATGTGGGTCTAATTTTAAAATTATTTGGAAACGCGTGTGTGGTATCCCTTCTTGGGTAAAGCGCTAAAACTACTAAGCAAAAATGCAGTTATTTCGTCACTTAATTACAGCATTACTTGCCCAAAATAGCCCCCATTGTTAAAGTGTGCGAATAAATATCGACTTCACGTTAAAGCGTCGCCATCTCACCTTTGCAAATACGCGTTAACACAGAAACAGGAATACACTCTTCATGTTTAAAAAGCTTCGAGGCATGTTCTCTAACGATCTGTCCATCGACCTCGGAACAGCTAATACGCTGATTTATGTAAAAGACCAAGGTATTGTTCTAAACGAGCCTTCAGTAGTAGCTATTCGTCAAGAGCGCGCAGCAGGACCAAAAAGTGTTGCAGCAGTAGGTGCAGAAGCTAAGCGAATGCTTGGTCGTACGCCGGGTAATATACGTGCAATTCGTCCGATGAAGGACGGTGTTATTGCCGACTTTTACGTCACTGAAAAAATGCTTCAGCACTTTATTAAACAAGTGCATGACAATAATTTCTTGCGCCCAAGTCCTCGTGTATTAGTGTGTGTTCCTTGTGGTTCAACACAAGTAGAGCGCCGCGCAATTAAAGAATCTGCACTGGGTGCAGGTGCCCGCGAAGTTTATCTTATCGACGAGCCAATGGCGGCTGCTATTGGTGCGGGTTTACCTGTATCAGAAGCTACAGGTTCAATGGTGGTCGATATTGGTGGTGGTACAACAGAAGTTGCCATTATCTCACTTAACGGCGTAGTTTATTCATCATCCGTTCGTATTGGTGGTGACAAGTTTGATGA
>NZ_JAFLMX010000003.1:0-4561 GCF_017849675.1 Alteromonas sp. AO-Serp | reverse complement strand
TTCTTCTTCCGTTTTAGCCTTCGCCTGTGCTTCAGCTTCTGCCTTTGCGCGAGCTTCTTCCGCTTGGGCTTTCGCCTGTGCTTCAGCTTCTGCCTTTGCGCGGGCTTCTTCCGCTTGGGCCTTCGCCTGTGCTTCAGCTTCTGCCTTTGCGCGCGCCTCTTCTTCCGCTTGCGCCTTCGCCTGTGCTTCAGCCTCTGCCTTTGCGCGAGCCTCTTCTTCCGCTTGCGCCTTCGCCTGTGCTTCAGCCTCTGCCTTTGCGCGCGCCTCTTCTTCCGCTTGCGCCTTTGCTTCAGCTTCTGCCTGTAAGCGAGCTTCTTCTTCCGCTTGGGCTTTTTGTTTCTCTGCTTTTTTGTTCTTACTGAACCAGCCAAAAAGTTTCGACATCGTTAGGACAAATCCTTATAAATTCTTAGCAATTTCGGCTACACTTGCCGCCTAATGTATGAACGCATGATACCATTGTCAGCCACTATGAAGCGAGTTTCTCGCCCTACTCGGGCACCATCTTCTGCAAAAAAACCTTATTCATCCCAAAAAGGGAAAAAATCAGGGAAAACCCCAAGCGCAAATAGTCCTGGGCAAATACGCATTATCGGTGGCCAATGGCGTGGTAGAAAGTTACCCGTACTCAATGCAGAAGGGTTAAGGCCAACTACAGACAGAAACAAAGAAACTTTGTTTAACTGGTTAATGCCTTACATAAACGATGCACGCTGCTTAGATGTATTTGCGGGTTCTGGTGGGTTAGGTTTAGAAGCTCTGTCTCGCTATGCAGCACATTGTGATTTTATAGAGCTGGATAAACAGGCAGCAAGCCAGCTTAAAAGTAATCTTACCTTATTAAAAGCAAATGAATTGGCATCAGCAACCGTTCATCAAGGGGACGCACTAGGTATTTTAAAAGGCATCAGCCAAGCGCCTTACGATATTGTTTTTGTCGATCCGCCTTTTGCGAAATCATTGGTAGCACCTACGCTGGCTGCGCTAGAAGATAACAAACTTGTTCATAGTGGTAGCGTGGTGTATCTGGAACACGAAAGTGCGCTAACAACACCCGCTCTCCCCGCCCATTGGCAAATTATTAAAGACAAACAAACTAGCGCTCTGCGCTATATGTTAATTGAGGTATGTTGATCGATAACAATTGAAGTGCCTCAATTGAGGAGAGATAAGCCGTGACCTATGATTAAGCTCACGGCTTTTTTGAGCATAAGAGCTAAGGATCTGTTGCTCGTTTTACCTAAGCTAGACCAAGTTGCGTTGTCATTAAAGCTCAAGACCAATATTGGAGATTCCAGCTTCCAAGGCAAGTGCTTTCATTTCATCTGCCGCTTTCGCTGGGTATTTGGCTTGCTCTACATAATCAAGCAATTCGTTTTGTACCTCAACTTCAAACTCCATCAGCGGATGCCCTTTTACAGTCTCGTCATCGGCTTCTTCGCTTTCTAGCAAATAGGCTTCTACGCTGCCTTGCGATAACTTGCTGATGACCACTGCACCTTGCGGATCGTCGCCTGCCATCAAATTTAGCAAACCAGCTAGACCAATAGCTGCATCAATTGCTGGATAAACGCCATAGTTGTCATGCTCACTGGTATCAGGTGTAGCCACTTCAACTTTCTCAAGCTGTACCGCAATGTTGAATTTGCTCTTGGGTGATTTCAACGTTTCCCACACCAAATTCAAACAGTTGCGCAATGCGCTTGCATCACCGCTTTCAGTTAATTCACAGAAAAGCGTGTAGTTGGGTAGCATACGCTCAAGTAATGCAGCACCGAATGCAACGGCTTTCCAGCCTTCCAAGGCGCGAACGCGCCCAAAGGTATTAAGTTTTTGCTTTGCCATTTAAAGGGCTCCAGTGGCATGCATGAAATATTGGGTAACGCCATCCAGCAACATTTGGATAGCAATCATAACTAGGATCATACCCATTAATCGCTCCATCGCAACTAGACCGCGCTCCCCCAGAATTTTATGGAACACATTTGAAAATAGTAAGATCACTGCGCTTATCGACCATGAAGCCGCAAGCGCAATCGACCAGTCAGCCATTCTGTCTGGCGCTTGGTTGGCAAGAAGAATAAGCGCAGCCAGCGTTGAAGGGCCCGCTATCATAGGAATAGCTAGAGGTACTAAAAAAGGTTCTTCACCTACAGCTAATCCACTGGGGTTGCCCGATGATGGAAAAATCATTTTAAGCGCAATAAGGAACAGAATAATTCCCCCAGCGATACTTACTGTCTCTTGTTCCACGTTCAGAAAATTGAGAACCGATTGGCCACTGAACAAAAAGAGAAACAGGATGCCAAGAGCAAATAATAATTCTCGAATTAGGATGACTTGACGACGCTTTGGTTCTATCGATTTGAGTACCGACATGAACACAGGGAGGTTACCTAAGGGATCCATGATCAAAAAGAGCATGATGGCAGCAGACCAAGTATCCATTTTTTTACTGTCTCCGGTTGTGAGGCTAAGCCCGTTTGCGCGTAAACCATTGAGTATAACTCAAAGTTCTTACAGATGGTCGTTTTAGGCGCGCAATGGTAAACCAAGCAGGCTTAGTTAAAAACACCTTTAAGGGCATGTTTGTTTTTCATTTATCTAAGCCTGCAAAAAATACTCGAAAAATAGCGAAAGTGCGCTTTACTAAATCGTAGGGAGAAGTGTTTGTCATTTCTAAGCGGTGTTTTCGCCTTATTCACGGTCGGAATTCAAACAGCCCAATTGGCTTTTTCTACACCTTTTGGATAATGTCTTATCTCCAGAGCTTTTGATGTAATAGTGGGTAACATCATTTTGTTTAACGTTTTGTTCTGCGCATTGTTCGGCGTTGGAACCTGTTAATCCTCAATAAGAACAACCAAAAATAGGAAATATTGCAATGAGTTTGATGACTGTTAAAGAAGTGGCTGCTTTTCTTGGCGTACAAGAAGTGCGCGTAGAGCGCCTTGAGCGTGAAAGCCTTTTGGTTTCGAAAGATAAAGACACCGACGGTAACCCACTTTTCGACAGTGGCGACGTTGAACGCTATAAAACGCTAGCCGAGCGTTTAGGCGGGATCTAATTTACAGAAAAAGGGCGTGATTTTTTGCAAAGTCACGCCCTTTTTATTTTTTTGCGCGAAGCAACGTTAGTTCAAGTAACGTTATTCGCTTTGCCTCTACTCATCCACGTGGCACAACGTGCGACGTTTAAAAATAGAGCAGCGTTCGACAGCCGTTAGGGCGTCGAACGCTATTTTATTTATGCACTGAAGTCTTTCAGCATTCTCGCAATCGAGCGAATACCTTTCGCTGTTGCCCCTACCGGCATTTCAGATGTTGCCCCGCCATGGTAAGCAGCGGCTAAATCCAAATGTACCCAGCCTTCTGGCTTAACAAAGCGTGATAAGAAGCCCGCAGCGTTTGATGCACCGCCACCACCGCCACCTTTCATCGGGCGACTGTTTGCTGTATCTGCGAACGCCGATGGACAGCGCTCTGCGTGGAAATCTTCAAGTGGTAGCGGCCAAAAACGTTCGTTTTCTGCCTTTGCTGCTTTAAGCATTTGTTCGCGGGCATTATCATCTAACGAGAATACGCCATGGTAGTCAGAACCCAGTGCAACCACTGCAGCACCGGTTAGCGTTGCTGCATCAATAATCAGCGGTGCGCCCGTCTCTGTTGCCGCCATAAGACCATCAGCCAACACTAAACGTCCCTCAGCATCGGTATTAACCACTTCAACGGTTACCCCATTTTTATAGGTAAGCACATCACCTAACTTATAAGCGTGACCGCTAATAAGGTTTTCTGCACAGCATAAAATAAGCTGAATACGCTTTTCACTGCCTTGAGAAATAGATAGCCCTAGTGCCCCTGTTACCGTCGCTGCGCCGCCCATGTCACATTTCATATCTAACATGCCTTCGCTTGATTTAATGCTGTAGCCACCGCTGTCGAAGGTGATGCCTTTTCCAACTAGCACGGCATCAACGGGCGCATCTGCATTACCTGTTGGGTTGTAATCAAGTACCAGCATTACAGGCGGACGTTCACTACCGCGGCCCACATTATAAATGCCAATCCAGCCCTGCTCTTTAAGATCTTCACCTACCGTCATTGAGTAGGTTACCTTGTCACCACCCAGTGACTTAAGCCACTGTGCTGCTCGGGTTGCTAAGGTTTCAGGGCTTAGATCTTCAGGTGTTTCGTTTACCAGCTGACGGGTAAATAGTAACGCCGCATATTCTTGCTCTAGCGCTTCTTTGTCAGCCGTTTCGGCCCATTTTATTGACGCTGGTTTGCGCGCACGCGTGAAGCTAAGTGCAAAAGCCCACTGCTGCTCTTTGTGCCAATCGCCGCTTAGCGTAACTGCTGGCAGGCTTAAGCCATCTAGCTTTCTTGCCGCTTGCTGAATTAAACGCTCATTAAGCTTGTCGTCAGGCAGGTGAATAACTGCACCTGATTCAGTGAAAGAAAGCTTAGCACTCTCGCCCCACACTGCTTCAGCACTGTTTCTAGAAAGGCTAACGGTAAATTCTGCCATCGCGTTTTATTCCTTATTACATCGTTATAAT
>NZ_JAFLMX010000050.1:0-2359 GCF_017849675.1 Alteromonas sp. AO-Serp | reverse complement strand
AACAGCATCAGAAGCCCAACAACTTGAGGTTGTACAATAGGTAGCTCGAATAGCACGTTATAAGACTACAGCATCCTTATCAGTGTTACTTCTCATCAAGGAAAGTACTCCATTGATTCAACCGCACATGTAAAGTGAGAGACTTTTAAAGTACCTCTTCTGAAGCTGTATCCAAGTCCATATCTACTGCGACAAACAAAGTGCTTAAGCGCTTTACAGTTCGAAAAAATCCTCAACGAACGAATATCAAATGGTCGATTTTAGGTACTCACTACGTAGTAAGAGCATTGTTTATTTCGTGGAAATTATGTGTAGTGCATCCATCAACATGGCTTAAAGCTGACGACACTGGCCTGTATTGCGAGCCGGGTGAATTCTATATTGACCCGATGAATGAAGTGGCCACAGCACTGGTCACTCACGGACACGCTGATCATGCTCGCGCAGGCCACCACAGTGTCTATGCCAGCGCAGAAACACTGGCCATTATGAAAACCCGCTACGGCGATGAAATGGCAACACACCAACACGCCATAACGCTAGGTAAGTCAGTGACATTTAATGACGTTGCGGTCACTTTTTTCCCCGCCGGACACATTCTAGGCTCTACCCAAATTCTTATCGAACATGCAGGTTATCGCGTTGTAGTTTCAGGCGACTACAAACGTCGCCACGATCCTACCTGCCCGCCGTTTGAAGTTGTCCCTTGCGATGTATTGATTACCGAGGCCACTTTTGGCCTTCCTGTATTTAAACATCCACCTATAGAGCACGAAATAGATAAGCTCCTTCACTCATTACGTGTTTTTCCCGAACGATGCCACCTTGTTGGTGCGTATGCCCTAGGGAAATGCCAGAGGGTTATTTTAGCGCTACGTGAAGCGGGGTACGAAAAGCCCATCTACTTACATGGTGCGCAGCTAAAGCTATGCGATTTATATGAACAGCTTGGAATAAGTCTAGGCGCTTTAATTCCTGTATCCGACGTCGCAGATAAAAAAGCACTGGCAGGTGAGATTGTATTAGCGCCCCCCTCGGCATTGGCCGACAGGTGGTCGAGAAGCTTACCCAATGTGCGCCCTGTTATGGCGTCTGGCTGGATGCAAATTCGCGCCCGTGCGAAGCAAAGAAATGCCGAACTACCGCTTATTATTTCCGATCACTGCGATTGGCCAGAATTATTACAAACCATTGAAGAAGTGAATCCCAAAGAAGTATGGGTGACCCACGGTAGAGAGGACGCGTTAATGTATCAAGCTGAAAAAATGGGGTTCAAAGCTAGGGCATTATCGCTTGTCGGCTACGATGAAGAAGAGCAAGGAGGCGACTAATGAAAACATTTAGTAATTTGCTTGAGCAACTTTATTACACGTCGGGAAACAAAGCCAAAGCGCAACTCATTGCTGATTACATTGCCAACACACCTGACCCTGATCGTGGCTGGGCTATAGCCGCTATGGCCGGTACGTTGCGATTCGATTTTTTTAAGCGTAACACTGTGAAAAAGCTCATTACCGAACACACTGACTCTGCACTTTTTGCAATGAGCTACGATTATGTGGGAGAGGTTAGCGAAACCGTGGCGCATTTATGGCCTTACAGTGAACCTACGGATAATCTTCCAAGTCTTACTGAAGTCGTAGAAACCTTTGCGTCTGTGAGTAAACAGAAGGTGTCGGAAACGCTAGCCAACTACCTGACGATAATGACCCCTGCACAGCGCTGGGCTTTATTGAAACTTGGCACCCGCGGATTGCGCATAGGCGTGTCGGCTCGCTCCATTAAACAAATACTGGCCGATTATGGCAATAAAGATATCAAAGAAATTGAAACGCTGTGGCACGCGGTTACACCACCCTACACCGACATGCTTGCTTGGCTAGAAGGCAAAGCTGACAAACCTGACATTGAAAATGCAGTTACTTTCCACCCCGTGATGCTCTCCCACCCTATTGAGGACAGCGATATTGATGCTTTTACGGAAAACACGTGGCAAATTGAAAACAAGTACGACGGTATTCGTGTTCAGCTTGCTGTTAAATCGGAGCCTATTGCCAGTAAATGCGCCACAAGAAAAGACCAGAACGATAACAAAAAAGGGCAAACAATCGATGAAGAGACGCCGGATAAGGCGCTTTTCTCACGCACAGGAGATGACATTAGCCATTCTTTTCCCGATCTACTTGAAACGGTAAAAGGAAATATGGTGCTAGACGGTGAACTACTGGTTATTCATAACATAAAAGGCGACGCTTATGACGCTATGGCTTCACAGCCGAATGTCGACACATTCAATGCACTTCAGCAACGCCTCAACAAGAAAAAGCCAAGTAAAGCACTGCAAGCGTCTTCACCTGTT
>NZ_JAFLMX010000317.1:0-9533 GCF_017849675.1 Alteromonas sp. AO-Serp | reverse complement strand
TTCTAATCTGGAGCGAGGAAAAGCGACCCAATATCAACCAGATAACCACCAACCCTTATCGATGAAAGATAACAGGCACGAGTCAAAATCTGCTATTTAGGAACAAAGAGTTGCAAAACCCGCGAAAACTAAACGCTAGCCGTTACTGAAAAGATATGACAGGCAAGTATTTTTGCGCTTTTTACCAAGAAAGGTGGCGGAACGGACGGGACTCGAACCCGCGACCCCCTGCGTGACAGGCAGGTATTCTAACCAACTGAACTACCGCTCCGAAGACCTTTTAGTTATACCATTGAAAGAGTGGCGGAGCGGACGGGACTCGAACCCGCGACCCCCGGCGTGACAGGCCGGTATTCTAACCAACTGAACTACCGCTCCACATCTTCAATGTTATCAGTGAGTTGACTTGGCTGTTGTTGCCCTGTCCCCTGACTGCGGCGCAGATAATACGTATTCCCCTATGTGGAGTCAACGCTTTTTATTAATAAAATTGTCATCTGCGGTTTGTTTGCCTGTTAAATAGGCATTATGTCGAAATAAAATTCAAACTGAACAAATTAGCGACGCCTTAAACTGAAGCGCTGGTCTCCCTGCTATTCCTTTTCAGCTTTTTCACGCTTTTTGAATAGCCCTAACAGTTTTTTAAACCCCTTAGGTTCAGATTCCATAGTAAGGTCAGCATCGGTGGTTTCTCCCGATGGCTTTGCAGTACCATTTGCTTGCTTAGGCGCAGACGCCTTTTTTCGCATAATAATAATTACAGCAGCAGCGATTACTCCGATGAGCACTATAGACCCATTTACGGCCACCAGAATGAGGGTTAGCGTCCCATCATCCATTTCATCTTCTACCGAATTTGGCTGCATATCGTCTTGTGGCACTTCAGGTTGCGTTATTAAGGGTGCACTGCCATCAACGATAGGATCTTTTCCATTGATTAAAGGGTCTTCAACCTCAGGCTCGGCTGGTCCCTCTGCCACAAAACTATATTCAGGGACATCTAATATAAAATCGCGCCCATCCATTGTCGTGCCGTAAGCAGTGAGTTTTACCCTAAAAATTCCTTCTTCGTAGGCGACAATTAAGTGCTCTCGAGGACCCACACCGCCTTCTGTTAGCGAAAAATTCTGCATATCGGAATTAGGAAACTTCACTTTGCCATCGACTAGCAGTGACTCAATGTCGACTAATTCACGGTCTACATCAATAACAATTTTATGATAGCCCTCTCCGCCTCCATCCATTTCAACATCAATAGACACGGGATTTTCATGTAAGACGATAAGTTCGCCTATTTGCTCGCGGGTGTACATTGGTGTGCTTACGCGAAAAATAGGCTTCCATTCACCAGCCGGTATTTTCAAGTTGAACTGGCCAGTAAAAACGCCATCTCCTGGTCGCTCATCCATCCCTCGTCCATCGTCTTTAAATGTCGCTATGCGCTGGTCATTTGTACCAAAGTTGCCGTAGTTAGGGTTATTGGTACTCTTAAACTCAATTTCTAAGTCAACGACATCTCTGAACTGTTTGTTTTCTATAGGCTTGCCGTTGTTGGTTAAATAGGCTGTGGATTTAAGTATTTCGCCTGCAAACAGCACATTCGGTAACGGCTCAGCATGAAGTTCAACATTAGACAAAACCATTACACGGCTTTGCGGTAATACTTGACCTACAGCTTGCCAAGGCCCAGGCACAGGATCTTTGATGGTGATCATGTCAAAGGTATCAGCGTCGTACCACTGCACCTTTTCTTCGTCGACGCGCCCTTGAAATAGCTTTGAACCATCGGGTCTAACCAGCACTACAGGAGCAGAACCGTACTCCCTAAAGAAAACCATGGTGATTTCTTTAACGTTATAGTCAACGCGAAAGCGGTTTTGTAACAGTTGAATGGAGTTGGTGTATTCATCACCAAGCTCTGTAAGAGGAGATGTATCTATTGTTGTGTTGCTTGATTGAGCATTTTGTACAGCGCTATCAGCAAGCTGCCTTGCAGCGTCGCGTTCGTCTTCTTGCGACTGAGCGCCAGCGCTTAAGTGTATAAACAATGATAAAAAAATTACCCAATAAAACCACACTCTCACGCTACGCTGCTCCTGCATTGTTTGGCTATTTTAGTTCTGTTTGATTATGTTCTGCTAAGACACCTCTTCAGGCTGAGGACGCCATAAACATTTGCCACCCGCTTTTTCGACAATATCCAAGCGGGCCTCATGCTGTGTTATTTCATCGGCGGAGGCTTTAATAACCTTTAATTTATTTGCGCTTCGGTTAATTCTACGAATGGCAGTTGAGTCAGCGTCGCTGCCAGAGCTAGACGCCAGTTTAAGCTTGGTTTGCCCACCGGTCATCAACAGATAAACATCTGCCAGGATTTCCGCATCCAGCAAAGCGCCGTGAAGGGTACGATGACTATTGTCTATACCATAACGCTTACACAATGCATCAAGGTTGTTCTTTTGGCCTGGGTGCATTTGGCGAGCAAGAGTAAGTGTATCGAGAACATCGCAAATTTGGTTAGTAATAACGCCTTTGGTAGACGCTTCCATGCCAAACTCGTGATCCATAAACCCAACGTCGAAAGGCGCGTTGTGAATGACTAACTGTGCCCCTTTGATAAAGCTCACAAACTCCTGAGCCACTTGAGAAAAGGTAGGCTTGTCGGCAAGAAATTCATTGGTTATACCGTGGACTTCAATTGCCTCTTGTTCAATGTGACGGCCCGGATTGATGTAAACGTGAAAGTGATTCCCCGTCAATCGGCGGTTAACAACTTCAACACACCCTATTTCGATAATGCGGTGGCCTTCTTTGGGGTCAATACCTGTGGTTTCAGTATCGAGAACAATTTGGCGCATGGAACCTCTACTATAATTACACTTTCATTTTTTGATAGTATATCAACCCCTTCGCAATCCGCTAAGGGAAAAGACAATATAAATTAAGCCAGTTAAATCAAAGGAAACGCTGTGGCTCAAAAGACCATTCATATATACACCGACGGCTCGTGCTTAGGCAACCCTGGACCGGGCGGGTACGGAGCTGTACTGATTTACAAGCAGCATAGAAAAGAGTTGAGCGACGGCTTTGCCCACACAACTAATAACCGTATGGAACTATTAGCCCCTATCGAAGCGCTTAATAGTTTAAACGAACCGTGCAACGTTGAATTAACTACCGACAGCCAGTACGTAAAAAACGGTATTAATCAGTGGATCCATAATTGGCGCAAGAACGGTTGGCGCACGGCAGATAAAAAACCCGTCAAGAACGCAGATTTGTGGAAGCGACTAGATGAAGCGGTAAAAAAGCATCAGGTAAACTGGCATTGGGTAAAAGGCCATTCGGGGCACCCTGAAAATGAGCGCTGTGACGACCTGGCCCGCAATGCGGCAGAAGCCAATCCAACGAAACCCGACGAAGGCTTCGTTGGCAATTAGATAAGCTTACTGCAAAGCTCATTTACCAAGAAAGAACCAACTTGCCCTGCGTATCGTTGTTTTCCAAACGCACGTGGGGTTCGCCGATATCTTCAATGCTATAGTGAGTATCGATATTTACCCTAAGCTCTTTATTCTCAAAAGCGGGCAAGCATACGGTAGTAAAGTCACGAATTAGATCAGCTTTATAATCGTCGCTTCGATTTCTAAGTGTCGTGCCAATAATGGACGCCCTTTTACCTAACAGCATAGCCATATCGAGGTTATCAGCATATCTCCCTGCCAGCATCGCTAAGTAAACCACTTTTCCATCTTGCTTCAGTATTTTAAGGTTACGGTTGAGGTAGTCGCCACCTACCATATCAAGCACCATATCAACCCCTTCAGGCCAGACTTTTTTAAGCACATCATCAAACTGTTGCTGCTTATAATTGATAAGATGCTCTGCGCCATTGCTTTCACACAACGAAAGCTTATCTTGACTTGAAGCCGTTACCGCACTGTGTACGCCCCAATATCGACAAAGTTGCGTGGCAGCCAGCCCTACACCGCTTGCACCGCCATGAATTAACGCCCGTTCAGCCGGCTTTACATGCGCGATTGTGCGCAAACACTGAAATGCCGTAAGAAACACTTCGGCCAAACCCGCGGCTTCAAAAAACGGCATGCCTTGGGGAATGGGCATTAAATGGGCTGGATTAACGATCACTTCAGTGGCATAGCCGCCACCTGCAACCAAACCAAATACTTCGTCACCTTCTTTAAATGCAGTGACGTCACTGGCAACCTCTGACACCACGCCAGCTACCTCTAATCCAAGAATACCGCTCTCGCCTGGTGGAGGTGGGTAATTCCCCTGGCGTTGCAAGGTATCCGCACGATTCACCCCAAACGCTTTTACGTCAACTTTTACTTTCCCTGGTGCTAGCGACAGCCCTTCACATTCCTTTACAACAAGTTCGCTTGGGCCGCATCCTTTTTCAAAATCGACATATCGCATAATTTACATCCAATCCTAGTCTTAAATTTTAATCGTAATTTGGCTACGTACTTTTATATCAAACAGTTTGGGTTTGTTTTGTGTTTATACCAGTCCGGATAGAGCATTTTAACTCTCGCTGAGTGGGTAATTATCTATGCAGATTGGTATTATTAACACAGAACTTATGAAATTGCGTATAATCGCGACCATTCTCATAAGCGAGTAAAATCGCTTAACTCTGTTTCACATTTATTAAATTAGTACGAGAGCCTTCATGTCAGCACAGGTCATATTACAGCCATCCAGAGACAAATCACTTCGCCGCAAACACCCTTGGGTATTCGAAAGCGCTGTGGCTGAACTAAAGGGCCGCGCGCGAGTTGGCGATACGGTAGACGTATTTGACTCTGAAGGCGACTGGTTAGGGCGAGGCGCTTACTCTCCAAATTCAAAAATTCGCGTTCGTATGTGGACATTCAAGAAAGACGAAAGCATTGATAACGGATTTTTCCTACGCCGTTTAGAAACTGCACTAGCCCTTCGCAAACGCTTGTTTGACCCAAACAAAACCAACGCGTTTCGCTGGATAGCGTCTGAAAGTGATGGCCTTCCAGGGATCACTATAGACCTATACGACAATGTTGCAGTACTTCAGCTTTTGAGCGCGGGCGGCGAAAAACACAGAGATAAGATAGTGTGGGCAATTACTAAGCTAATGCCTAATGTACACATATACGAGCGAAGCGACGTGGACGTGCGCAAGAAAGAAGGTTTAGAGCCTGTAACTGGTGTACTGCATGGTGAACCACCTATGCAAGTTACAGTAAAAGAAAACGGCATCAACATAGTGGTTGATATCGAGAACGGCCATAAAACCGGTTTTTACCTTGATCAGCGAGACAGTCGCGCGGCGGCTGCGCACTACGCGAAAGATGCCGACGTACTCAACTGTTTTAGCTACACAGGTACGTTTTCTTGCTACGCACTTGCTGGCGGTGCTAAGTCAGTTACAAACGTTGATGTATCTCAGCCTGCTCTTGATTTGGCTAAGCACCATGTAGCCATCAATGGTTTAGACGAAAACAAAGCCAATTACGTAAACCAAGACGTGTTTAAGGCACTCAGGGAGTATCACGAGCAGGGCAAACAGTTTGATATGGTGATACTCGACCCGCCAAAGTTTGTCGACAGCAAGGCAACATTAAACCGTGCTGCCCGCGGCTATAAAGACATTAATATGTACGGCATACATGCTGTTAAATCTGGTGGGCTGCTGCTTACATTTAGCTGCTCTGGCCTTATGCCGGCAGATTTATTCCAGAAAGTTGTGGCAGACGCTGCACTTGATGCAGGTCGTACTATCAAAATTATCGCAAGGCTTAATCAAGCCTCAGATCATCCTATCATTGGCAGCTATCCAGAAGGCTATTACTTGAAAGGTCTAGTGTGTGAAGTCACCGACGACTAGCGATTAAAAAAGCGCCCTTTTTGATGTATAGGGCGCTTAACGAAATCAATTGAGCTAACATTACGTTGTGCGAAAAGCTTACGAAGGTAAATCCATTTCCTTAAGATGCAAAGGTTATCTCATTGTTAGAAAAGCGACTTGATAACTGTTGTGAACTGTCATCTGATTGTTCCTTAACAACACCCTCTTTTTCTTCAACTTTCTTCCACACCATCTCGTGAAAATAAAACGCCACGGTATTAATGGCTGGCTCAACCAACGCTACGGCACCGCCTACTACCACACTTCCTGTCAGTAAGTAGGCAACCGTAAAGGCCACTGAAAAGTGCATCACTGCAAAGGTCATCGTCTTTTTCATAGTCATCGCTCTCTCAAAGTATTAAATCAGTTTGCTTTCGCATTAATGAGAATTATTAGCAATTAAGACTGAGAGTTAAAATAGAAAAAACTGAACGGCCTATTCGGTTTAGTATATGAACGCTGAAAGACTGTTTTCAAACCACAACGGGCTGGTCAACATTGGAGTGTAAAGAAAGAAGCAACACCGCGGGTACGTCATTGCTGTAGACCCTGACGCCTTGTGTTTTTTAGTTAGACACGAAAAGGCGAAGCTTTTACCCCGCCCTAACACGTTAGATTAGACTATTTCATCTGAGAAATTTCGACGCCTATAATGCAGCTTGACTCGGATTCTGGTTCACAGCGCACAACAGTCGCTAATGCTGCCAAAGATGGGATTTGCGAACTAGATGACTCTATTGCAACACTCACTTGTGTACCCACCTCAATTGAGGGTTCATCGACTTCCAAAGACATACCTGTAGCACTGATATCTCTACACATTGCCTGCATGGTGCGGCTCGACTCATCATCAGTAATTTGCAACTGACAAGGCGAATTTACCATCATCCTGAAAAAATTTCGCTTATCGTCGTATCCCAACATGTCTACTTCTCCTGATTTTTAGCGTTACGCTGACGACTACATCTGATGTTATAGGGCGATGCCGGTAACTTGTCAATCGAACTGTATAATATTTATTCAACAATTATTAAAAGTGTACTTTGGTCTAATTTCGACTACCTTCCCACTTAAATCAGCGACTCAGCCGTTTCTGCCCGCTGTTTTGTTTGCGGTAACAAATATATGCCCTCATGCCCTAGCCTGGCTCATTGATGCTACCTTACACCTAACGCCCTTTTTTAAAAGTCAGCGAGGTGCAAAGTGATACGCTTAGCCGAAATCGGGTAAGCCGTACCAAGCTGCTGCGCAAACAAGGAAACCCGTAATTCTTCTATCATCCAGCGCACGTCATTAAGAGCTTGAGGTACTTTACCTTTGGGGTACTTGCTGCACGCCTTTTCCCATTCTTTAATCGACTTTTCTACCGTTACCTGATGCATTCTGTCTTTGTTGGGATCAATGGGGAGCTTCTCTAGCCGACGAGCTAAACCTTTAATGTAACGATTCCAATCATCTAACCTACTCTCGCCAATTTCAGAAACAAAACCAGGAAAAACTAACGATGCCAAGTGGGCTTTACAGTCACCTAAGGCGTTTATCATCGTCAGCGGCACGTTACCTTTCATTTGCTTCTGGCACTGGTGCGCGAGGGTAAGCCCCTGCTCCACTTGTTTGGCAATCTCTAACACTCTGTCATTAATGTTTGCACGAGCAATCTCTAAACAGGCTTCAAAATCGGCTTTGCTGCGAATGTCGGTGTTATTGGTTTTGCAGTAATCACTGACAATGGCGTCGATACCCGCAAAAATACAATCATCAATTAGCGCTTTCACTTGTCCAAATGGATTGAAATACAAACCCAGCTTGGCTTTATTAGGTAATTTGCTTTGCAAATAATTAAGGGGCGACGGCATCGCGTTTTTAATCAAGACATTCACGCCTCGCTTATGCAGCACTTGGGCTTTATCCGCTTCTTCAATTAGCGCAATATCTACCTTATCGCCCTTTTGTACCAGAGCCGGGAACGCCTGAACTTCAAACCCGCCAACTTTCTGCACAAAGGTTTCTGGCAAGCTTTCGAAATCCCATTGTTCGATGTTATTTCGCTCTAACTCCCGAGTTGCGGCTTTCTCAAAGGTTTGCTTCACCTGCCCTGCACACTGCTGTTTAAGCGCGTGCAGGTCGTCACCTTTGGCAATATCATCACCGTTGTCATTAACTACCGCGAAGTGCATTTTTAAATGCTTATCAAGCTGTTCTAAATTCCACTCTTCGCTTTCAATAATAACGCCTGTCATTTTGCGTAACTTATCGGTTACAGCTTCAAGCAAAGGCACCGGACGGTTGTTCTTATCTGTTTCACAGATATCAGCAAGGCATGCTTCAGCAAAGTTTGGCGCAGGCACAAAGTTACGACGCAAGCGTTTTGGCAAGGTTTTAATTAACCCCACAATAAGGTCGTGCCTTAGTCCCGGCACCAGCCAATCAAAACCTACGTTATCAACTTGATTAAGCACAGGCAGCGGGATGACAACAGTTACGCCATCGTCTTCAGCGTTAGGTTCGAAGTTATAGCGAAGCGGCAGCGTAATATTGCCTTGGCGCCATACATCAGGAAATGCGTTTGCTACCGATTGCCCAGGCTGCTGACGATATACGTCTTCTTCTTTAAACGTTAAACTGTCGTTGCTTCCGTGTTGCTTAAACCATTTCTTAAACGCCGCATCATTATTGGCTTCAACCGGAATACGCTTGGCATAAAAGCTTACAAGCTCTTCATCATCGACTATCAAATCGCGACGGCGAGTCTTTTGTTCAAACTCGTCAGCCTGCTCAAGCAGCGCCTGATTTTCCTGTAAGAAGCTGTAATTGAGCTTAGTATTGCCCTCGACTAACGCTTCGCGGATAAATAGCTCGTGGCAAATTGGCGGGTCGATGAGGCTATAAACCTTCGCACGCTTCATCACTATGGGTAGTCCGAACAAAGTAACCTTTTCAAAGGCAATCACCGCGCCGCGCTTTTTAGACCAATGGGGCTCTGAATAGCTTCGTTGCACAACATGCTCGGCCAAAGGCTCTACCCATGCTGGGTCTATTTTTGCCACCATACGAGCAAATAGCTTAGAGGTTTCTACAAGCTCAGCTGCCATTACCCATTTTGGCTGAGACTTTGATAGCCCTGAACCCGGGAAAATAAGAAAGCGTGAATTACGCGAACCCATATACTCGCGCTCTTTGTCTTTAAAGCCCATGTGAGACAGCAAGCCGCTGGCGATGGCTTGGTGAATAGCCTGATAGTCGGCTTCTTGTTTTGAAATGCCAAAGCCCAGCTCAGCAATAGACTTTTTAAGTTGGCTGACAATGTCCTGCCACTCACGCATACGTAAATAGTTGATGAAGTTTTGCTTACACCATTTGCGCAATTGGTTTTGACTGAGTGCGTTTTGCTGCTCTCTAAACGCCACCCACAAGTTGTAAAGACTGATAAAGTCAGAATCCTTATCGTGGTATTCGCTGTGCTTCTCGTCTGCTTGCTGGCGTTTTTCCTGTGGGCGCTCCCGCGGATCTTGAATTGAGAGCCCCGCTGCAATCACCATGACTTCGCTTAGCGCATTAGTGCGCTCGGCTTCAATCACCATGCGTGCATAGCGAGGGTCGATAGGCAAACGTGCTACTTGAC
>NZ_JAFLMX010000321.1:0-37325 GCF_017849675.1 Alteromonas sp. AO-Serp | reverse complement strand
GTCTTATGCAGGTCACCCGCCACGCCAATAATGTCGCCTATATCTAGTGCGCAATATTTTGCTTTAAGGGCTTTTTGCGTGTCTTTATCTGCATATGCCTGAATACGGCCAGTCATATCTTGAAGCAGCATGAAAGGGCCACGCTTTGCCATAATACGGCCAGCGATGCTTACTTTGTTACCCTGCTCTTGTAGCGTTTCTTTGTCGAATTCACCGAACTTAGCTTGAAGCTCATCCGCATAGTTTTCGCGACGGAAGCTGTTTGGGAAACCGTTTGCACGGCACTGCTCGCGAATAGCGCTTAGCTTAGCACGGCGCTCTGCAATCAATTTGTTATCGTCTGTTTGTTGGTCAGTCATAACCTTTCACTTCGTTGTTCGGTTTACAGCCCAGATTTCAGGCTGGCTTCAATAAATTTGTCCAAGTCGCCATCCAGCACGGCTTGAGTGTTGCGTGTTTCCACGCCAGTGCGCAAATCTTTAATGCGAGAGTCGTCCAAAACGTAAGAGCGTATTTGGCTTCCCCAGCCGATATCAGACTTGCTGTCTTCCATCGCTTGTTTTTCAGCGTTTTGTTTTTGCAGTTCAAACTCATAAAGTTTGGCTTTTAACTGCTTCATCGCCTGATCTTTGTTTTTGTGCTGCGAGCGGTCGTTCTGACACTGCACCACAATGCCCGTAGGTTCATGGGTAATACGTACCGCTGAATCTGTTCTGTTTACGTGCTGGCCACCCGCGCCCGATGCGCGATAGGTGTCTATACGTAAATCAGACGGGTTGATTTCAATATCAATGTCGTCATCAATTTCAGGATATACAAACGCAGATGAAAACGACGTATGACGGCGGTTGCCCGAGTCAAACGGCGATTTACGTACTAAGCGGTGTACGCCTGTTTCTGTGCGTAGCCAGCCAAACGCATATTCGCCCTGAACGCGCAGCGTAGCACTTTTAATGCCCGCGACTTCACCTTCCGACACTTCAATAAGTTCCGTTTTGAAACCGTGCGCTTCGCCCCAACGCAAATACATGCGCAGCAGCATATTGGCCCAATCTTGTGCTTCTGTACCACCAGAGCCCGACTGAATATCAATATAGCAGTCGTTTTCGTCGTTAGGGCCAGAAAACATGCGGCGAAACTCAAGCACTTCTAGCTGCTCAATTAAGCCTTCAAGCTCACTTTGGGCCTCAACGAAGGTATCTTCATCTTCGGCTTCAACGGCCAATTCAACGAGACCTTCAACGTCTTCTGTTCCCTGATCGAGCTTGTGGATCGTCTCTACGATTTGCTCCAAGGCCACTTTTTCTTTGCCAAGTGCCTGTGCTCTGTCTGGCTCGTTCCAAACGTCAGGACTTTCTAATTCTCGGCTAACTTCTTCTAAACGCTCTGACTTTGCATCAAAGTCAAAGATACCCCCTAAGCGCTTGAGTGCGCTCGCGGATATCTTTTATCGCATTCGTAACGGGGTTTATTTCAAACATAGTCCGCTTATTTCGTTAAAAATTTAAGACCGCGGATAGTACCGAATTTGAAGGAATTTTGATAGGGGTTGGCGCAAATATTGCGACACTGAGCTTGTGCTAATTTTCGTATGGATTTTAAGCACCTTCGTTGAAGCGAGTATTTTCACCGTTCAATGGCGCGCACATACTGTTGGGTAGGCTGTCTTAGCCCATACAAATAGAGTAAATGTTTGAAAAAGCAGCCTTCAGCTGCACTAGTTTGGAGCATTATTGCTTAATGTCGCGTGCGTTTAGTGTGCGAATTGATTGGAAAATCTTTTAGGAAAAGTATGTCGTTCAATAATTTGTCTTATGCCGTTATCGGCGTACTTCTCGGTCTTTTTGTATTGGCCTTGGGTCAACTCGTCGATTGCCAGAACCTTGCGGGGGCAACGATGGCGTTGCAGTGCCCCAACGGCACGCCCATTTCTAAAATGTGGCTTGCCATGTCAATGCTAATAGCGGGAAGCGGAATTTTCACTTGGCTATATCGCAATCGTAAATATTAACCGTAAAGTGCAGAAATGACTCGGTGAGTATCAACGGTGTTAACACATCACTGCGTATAACTGTTACGTAATGAGTCTAACTGCTGACTGACGAAAGTAAGATTTAGAACGAACAACATGTTTTAAGTGCTGTTCGTTCTGGTAAAAAAGAGCCATGCTCATTTTTAATGGATTGCCCCTTTTTCCTGAGCAAAGTGTTTTTTACACACCCGCTGGAATTTCCGGCTATTTAGCAAAAGAATAATCTGTGTAGCCCTTCTCACCACCGCCAAATAACGTATCGGGGTTGTGCTCATTCAGGGGTACATTATTCGCTAGTCTGTAGGGTAAATCTGGGTTCGCCACGAAAGGTCGACCAAAACCAATCATATCTGCCCACCCTTCAGTTAAAGCTTGTTCGGCACGCTCTGTGTCGTACTTTCCGGCATAAATGAGCAGACCGCTATAGGCTTCACGAATAGCCATCTTGAATGATATTGGCATTTGCGGCGCATCATCCCAGTCGGCTTCGGCAATATGCATATAGCCAATCTTGAAACTATTAAGCATGGAAGCAATCGCAAGATATGTCTCTTCGGGATTGTCGTCGACTGTCCCGTTTAATGTTGTTAGGGGCGCCAAACGTACACCTACTTTATCAGCGCCAATTTCCTCAGACACAGCCTGCACCACTTCTTTCAAGAATCGAATACGGTTCTGTACACTTCCGCCGTATTCATCAGTTCTTGTATTACTTTGAGAATCGATAAACTGGTTAAGCAAGTAACCATTAGCCGAATGCAACTCAATGCCATCAAATCCGGCATCTACGGCATTGCGCGCCGCAACGCGATACTCTTCTACCACGGCTTTTATATCTTCAATGCTCATTTCTCGGGGCATGACCGACTCAACAAAGCCAGGGTTGCCGCCTTCATCAACAAATACTTTTACGCCTTTTGCTTGAATCGCCGATGCGCTAATAGGCTGCTTCCCCTCTGTATTTGAAGGATGGGATACGCGACCCACATGCCAAAGTTGCGCAAACATCACACCACCCGCTTCATGGACTTTATCTGTTACCAACTTCCAGCCATCGATTTGCGCCTTGGTATAAATCCCCGGCGTCCACGCATAACCCTTACCGAGTGCCGAAATTTGTGTGCCTTCACTCACAATAAGCCCTGCACTTGCGCGCTGAGCGTAATATTCAGCCATAAGGTTGTTGGGCACATCTCCCGGCTGTGTTGAGCGGGAGCGGGTCATTGGCGGCATAACAACCCGATTGTTCAGCGTTTTTCCAGCCAGCGATAGGGTTTCAAATAGTTTCATAATACAGTCCTTTAAACTTTATTCTTGCAATTTACACGTTTGGATAACGGTAGATATAAGGCCCTAAAGCTGGGTTAGAACCCGTATTTTTAACAAAGCACTTTTGCATTTTTCACAAAAGTACCGGTGTATTTCGACGACGTTATCCCAAATTTCATGCATCTCCTCTTGACGCAGAAAAAATTAAGCTTACACTTGTGCGCTGAATTAGCGTACAAGTGTAAGCTAAAATATTTTCATCCTTTTTGTATTTAAGATATTCCGACGAAATACAGGTGTGATTTCTACATTGAGACTATTACTAGATAAATTCACTGATCGCATTTTTCACCATGCCTCTTGGAAGGGCTACTGGGAAGTGCTGATGCAGCAAGTTAAACCCGCGTGGCGCGATGGGTATTTCAGAGCCAAAGTTGTGGCAGTAAAAAAACTAAGCGCTGATATGCTCGAGGTGTTACTTATGCCAGAGAGGTCTTGGCCAACGCATGTTGCAGGGCAGCATATCGCATTAACCATAGAAATTAATGGCAGGCTCACCACTCGCGTGTTTACCATAGCGAGTGGTGCTAACACCCGACAAAAAGAAAAGCAGATTCGCCTTGTAACCAAGGTTAAAGCTCAGGGCGCATTAACACCTTATCTTCACTCTTGTGTGCCTAATCAATGGGTAAATATCTCAGCCCCTATGGGGGAATTTAACTGGCCGAAGGTTGAAAAGCCCCTACTTATGATAGCGGGCGGCTCGGGTATAACTCCTTTCATAGCAATGCTTGACGATGCCGTCAACAACGCGCAGCTAAACCATACACCGGTACACTTACTTTATTTTGCTAAGCCAGACGAGCATGTATTACTCAATGAATTATCAGCGTTCAGTCAGCGCTGTGAGCACTTCACCTATGATATTTTGAGCAAACAAAAAGACGGAGACGTAGAAGCGCATTTGTGTAACTTTGCCAATGCACACTGGTTAGTGTGTGGTCCACATGCCATGTTCGAGCAAGTTGAAAGTTATGCAAAAGCGATCAACGTGCCTGTTTTGAGCGAGCACTTCGCTGCGCTTCCTGTGGTGAGCAACACCAGCCTTACCGAAATCGAAACCTTTTCCCTGGTACACAATGGCCAATCTTTGGCTATCGACAATCAGCAAACCCTACTTATACAACTTCAGCAAGCAGAACAACCAGTGACTTATGGCTGTGGCATGGGAATTTGTCATCAATGCCAATGTGTTAAGAAACGGGGCGTAGTGAGAGATACCCGCACGGGTGAGCTTTCAGATAGCGCAGAGCAACTTATTCAGCTGTGTGTATCACAAGCCGTTACTGATTTGGAGATTCAACTATGAACACCAGCGTTGCAATAGACAACCAACACCGTGAAGAAGCCATCGAACAAGCGCATTCTCCGATAAGTGAAACCAAAGCTATTCGGTCAACGAGCACTAAAGAGAAACCGAACTACGAGTTACTTGCCGCTCAGCTTGATGAAATTAAAGCTGACATTAAACGAAAAGTGGGCGCTGAAGATGCGGCCTATATCCGACGTATTATTCTTGTTCAGCGAATTTGCGAGTGGAGCGGACGGATACTTTTAATGTTGGGGTTCATTCAACCGCTGCTCTGGGTTGCCGGCGTATTGAGTTTAGCTACAGCAAAAATTCTCGATAATATGGAAATAGGCCACAACGTAATGCACGGCCAGTACGATTGGATGAACGACAAACACATTAATTCGAAAGGCTATGAGTGGGATATTGCCTGCGATGGTGCGAGCTGGAATCGCGTTCACAATTATGAGCATCACACGTATACCAATATTATTGGAAAAGACAGAGACTTTGGCTACGGCTTGCTTCGCCTGTCTAACGATTTTAGATGGCGTGTAAAAAACCTATGGCAGTTTGCGACTTACATCGTACTTAGTGTTTTATTTCAGTGGGGTGTGTCGTATCACGAAATGGCCGCTGAGCGGGTCTTTTTTGGAAAAAAGAAGGACAACCGTAAGAATCAGGTTACCCATAATGAACTTAAGAAACGCTTTTTTAGTAAAGGCGCACGTCAGTTAGTAAAAGATTATGCACTATTTCCTTTATTAGCTGGGCCGTTATTTTTATGGGTATTTACCGGCAACCTTATCGCCAATTTGCTACGCAATTTATGGACATCTACTATTATCTTTTGCGGCCATTTCACTGGCGACGTGGAAACGTTTAAACAAGAAGATTGTGTTAATGAAACCCGAGGGCAATGGTACTACCGACAAGCGCTGGGCTCATCGAACATAAAGGGCGGAAACCTGTTTCACGTGCTTACCGGGCATTTAAGCTTTCAAATTGAGCACCACCTGTTTCCAGATATCCCAGCCAGACGCTACCGAGAGATGGCGCCCAAGGTAAAAGCCGTACTCGAAGAACACGGCATGCACTACAACACTGGCGGCTTTTTAAAACAATACGCCAGCGTGTTAAAGCGCATTATTCGCTACTCTTTCCCTTAACCAGTTGAAACCCTAACCAGCCGGCCATGGCGCTAGCGCTGGTTAGGCACGTACCCCACGCCCAATCAATCAACATGATAAACAAAGTAAAACCTTCAATAATGCTGTACGCCGTTAAGTTGTAGGCGCCATAACTGGCCAACCCTAGAAGCGCGCCATCGATCCCTGCATAAAGTAACGACTTATCTCTGTTCGCCACCACAGCAAGTACAAACACCACACATCCATACATGAGGTAAAAAACCACCCAAGGCCACGTGATAAATTGACTTCTAAGCAGAGGAGCCATTTCACTTTGATACCAGCCATCCGCAATAACGCCAAGCCACAAGAAGTCGAGCACACCAAAACACACAAAGATTGCAATTAACGACACGACGATGTTTTTCGCAAAGCGAATGATGTTGGAAAGCATGGAACCTATCCCTGTAAATAAGCAAATTGCGGATGCAAGTGATTTAAAATATGAATACGCAAGTGTTGCACAATAAGCGCATCACTTGAATGATAATTCAAGGTAATGCGCATGGGATGGTAATTCACTTAGCTTTTAAATACTCAGCTTTTCATTTTCGCAGCAAGTGTTGCACGCAGAGTTGCAGTTGGACGACCAAGTAGTGATGATAAGGTGACGCTGTTATCTTGGAGCCACCCCGAGGCGGCGTAATGCTCTGAATCTGCTAATGCTGCTGCCATACCTTCAGGCAGCCCAGCTTTAATGAGTGCTTCTCTATAAGCGCTCTCATCCATGTCTAAAAAACCAATATCTTCGCCGGTAATTTCAGATAGGGTGGAAGCATACTCCATTAGTGTAAAGCCCGTGTCGCCAGCAAGCTCATAAATTTTGCCTGTTTGATTTTGCGATGATAGAAGAACGGCCACTGCGGCGTCTGCATAATCTTGTCGGCTAGCGGTAGACAAAACTCCCTGCTTTGCAGCGCCTGCCACCGCTCCCAACTGCAGTACGCTGTCTACATTATCGGTGTAATTTTCCGTGTACCACCCATTTCGAAGAAACACGAAAGGCGCTGACACATTTTTAAAGTAAGCCTCGGTTTGTTTATGTTCTTGCGCTAACAGCAAAGGAGACGTATCTGCTTTCAACAAACTGGTATAAGCAATGAGGCTAACGTTTTGTGCCATAGCTGCATCTATTACCGCTTTGTGCTGCTCAAAGCGTTTCCCAAACTCTGTACCTGATATTAGCAACAACTTCTCAACACCCTCAAAAGCTGACTTAAGCGTTTCCGGGTTATTATAGTCGGCCTGCCGTACTACTACTCCCAACTGCTTTAATGCGTGTGCGTTATCAGGGTTGCGCACTAGTGCAACAATTGTGTTTGCCTTCTCTGTATTAAGCAGTGTTTGAATAACTTTTTGACCTAATTGTCCGTTAGCGCCGGTTACTGCAATCATAATCTATCCTCTATCAATTAAATGAGTACTGGTTGAACACAGAGGTGATTATGTGCGTGAAACACTGTTATGATAAGTAGACACATACAGAACGAATTGTTACGAATATGAGTACAATTAACTATTCACATCTTAAGGCACTCGCCATATTTGCCAGCGTAGTAGAATGTGGAAGCTTTGCGGAAGCTGCCCGCCGTTTAGGCACCAGTCGATCTAGAGTTAGCGAGCAAGTGGCAGGTTTAGAAGCATCTCTTGACGTGCGATTACTGCAAAGAACTACTCGACAGCTCATGCTTACTGACGAGGGAAATGCTGTATTTTCCCATGCGAAAAAGTGCCACGAGATTTTGCATGGTATTGATGAAGAGCTGCGTCAAACAGCGCCAAAAGGAAGAGTATCAATAACAGTCACCAACGACATTGCACACAAGTTTTTATTACCGTTGCTGCCTGAGTTCAAGCGCCGCTATCCTGAAATAGATTTACACATAGTGAGCAGTGACGATAAGCTCGACCTTATCGCTCAGAATATTGATGTAGGACTTCGAATTGGTTTGCCACGAGACGACTCGCTCGTCGGTAGGGTCTTATATCAAGAACAATTCGCCTTATATGCTAGCCCTGATTATCTCAAGAAATATGGTGAACCTAAGACTATTGCAGAACTGAATAATCATACCTGGATTTTGCTATCTCAGTTAAATTCACGAATCATGCATTACCTAATGCTGGACAACACACCAATCGACATTACACCCAAACATTACGAGCTGTGTAATTCTCCTCACCTTGTTCAAGAAATGGTCAAAGCAGGGTTGGGAATATCTACGCTGCTACCTTCAACTGTGCAAAAAGAAGTCGCATCTAACGAACTGGTACGAATTTTCCCTTCACTTGGAAGTGAAACCTTGTTGTTTACCTTGGTTTATCCTTCTCGTAAGCATGTGCCAAGCCGTACCCGAGCACTTATTGACTATCTGGTTGAGACTTGTCGCTTCGGCAATGCCGCTTCTTTTTGACGTAAAATGCATAACGTAATGAGTGTTGCTTGTAACGATACGCTCGTTATGAAGTTTGCATACCGAAATGCTTTACTTAAAACTTACACTGGGTGCTGCAACTAAAGAGGCGTTTGAATCTCAAAGTGACGTGGTTCAAATAAGCGTTAAATAAAATGAATAAAACACTATTAGTAATAACGACCTCTTTGATTGTCAGTGCGTGCGCTCATAGGCCACCACCTTTAGACATGGATGAAATATTTTTTGAAACGAAGATCAAGCAAGACGGTACCAAGCTCTTCGCCTTTAGCATTCCGTTAATGCAGCATCGTGACAGTGCCAAAGGTGGCGGTAAAGGCGGCCGTGGTCAGGGAGGCGAACGAAGTGGTCGTGGCGGTCGCAAAGGACAGGAAAGTCGCGAAGGCTCGTCACATAGCAGCGATAGAATGACTGAGCAGCTTTATACATCTCTAGATGAGAAACTGGATGAGACCGGTTACTGCCAAACGGGCTTTCTAGAAATAGATACACACCAAACCGAAGATAGGCTTCACCTATTAGGTGAGTGCAATGAAACGGCGAGCGAACTGGACAGAATCGAGTTCCCCAACGTTAATTAACCCGCGTTGTTGCGAAGCGCATTGCCGATGGCGTGCGCTTCATTCAACGTTGGTTTGCTAAACAACCTCTTAGTCAACACACAAGGTATGCTCCACAACCCCGTTAGACACATAGGCTCTACAGCCGAATAAGTCCGTACTTTCTAAACACACGCCGCGCGCCTTTTCTCCCGCTTCCATATTATTGTTTTCCGTAACACAAGCCACTTCGCACTCGCTGCTGTCATTACACGCATTACCGGCATCGTTTGCTGGGAGCACACAAGCATGCGCCTGCTGTCGGCCTACTTTCTTCCAGTTACCACCGTGTTTATCGCACACTTTTTCGGACTCAATGGAATAGGCCTGCTGTACCAAAGGCAATGAGGTATCAACAACTTGCTCTAATCTTTCGACGTCTTCAACACTCGCGATTGGCTCATCAATAGGTTCTGGGGGCTGAGCGCCACAAGCAGACAACGCTGCACACACGCCTGCTATTAACCAGATCCTAAAACGCTTCTGTGCTCTACTGCTTGCTTGTTTCATTTTTTCTCTCAATTTATTTTACTTTTTAAACCACTACTATTTAAGCCCCACATTACTTAAGACCTAATTTATTTAAGACCGCTGCTACTTATGACAACCGCTATTAGATAAGTTCTTATTTTGTCGATAAATCCTTATTTGCTTATTGCGCTATGCCTAATAAATTATCAAACCTATGAAATTTTAGTGCTACCTCGACGGGTCTCTACATACACTTCGCAAAACTAGCAGTATTTACGGACGCTTTATGACACTAAACCAAACCGAAAACATGGTCACCGCATTGCTCACTTTTAGCTTCGCAGTTCTTGGCCTAACATTTTTATTGGGTGCAAACCCCAATGCACTTATCGCTACATTTAATTTCTACTCGTTAGACACTGTGTTGAGCGAGAGTGCCCTTGGTGCTTTTTCTGGTATCGCATTGCTGTTACTACCGTTAATGACCATTGCAGCACGTTTTAACCTTGTTTCAGCAAAAGCAGTAACACTATATGCCGCTTTTGTAACTGCCATTCCATTGCTGACGTTATTATCACCAACAAGATGGATGGCCGATTTAGGGGGCTTCCCGATTATTGGCAGCGGTCAAGGCATCATCAAGTACTTCGCAGTATTACCGCTTTTCCTATTCTTGTTTTATCGCGAAAAATTTTCGCACAAGCAACTGACATACCTCAACTTTGCTCCTGTAGCCATGGTCTTATTATGGATAGGAGGCATGAAGTTTTTCGAGTTTGAAGCTAATGCAATTGTGGGGCTAGTTGAAACATCACCGTTTATGTCGTGGCTATATGCTGTGTTTAGCGTACAGGGGGCATCGAATGTGATTGGTGGATTTGATGTCCTCTTTGCATTGCTATTGGGTGCGGGCATCTTTTCTAAGAACAAGCCGGTGATCATTGCGAGCGGACTGGCTTGTTTATCGGTTTTTTTGATGACACAAACGTTTTTGTTTACTGTACCGGATACCTTTAACAGCACGACTATCGTCAACCGCCTAGGTCAGTTCGTTATTAAAGACCTTTGGTTTGTCGCTAATCTTGCTGTGGTGGCTTACTTTACGCTGTTCGAGGCAGTTTCACGAGATCGCGAAGAAGCGCAGTTGGGCCAATCGCCACAGTAAGGCTTTACGGCAAAGTCAGGTTAAAGATGTTGTAGTAATTGACCACTACCCCACTTATCGTTTATTCGAAAATGGTCACTTGGTTGCGGCCATTTTCTTTTGCAGTGTAAAGTGCTTGGTCGGCATGGGTTAACATTCTGTCGTGATCTCTCGCGCCATCTGCACTTGCTACACCAATACTGATTGTGACTTTCAGCGTTTGCGCTATAAAACTGAAATCATGTGCTGCCACGATTTTTCGAACATGATCCATAGCTACCCTTGCATTTACCAAGTCATATTCAGGTAACAACACAGTAAACTCTTCGCCGCCCCACCTTGCACATTTAGCATAATGCGGAACTTCGCGATTTAATATACGGGCCACCTCAGTAATGACTTTATCTCCTACTAAGTGAGAGTACTGATCATTTACCTGTTTAAAATGGTCGATATCGATAACGGCAAGACATAGAGGAGATTGTTTCGCTTTAGCCTCTTCAAAATATTGTACAAGCCAGCGGTCGAATGCTCGTCTATTTGCAATACCGGTTAGATCATCGTGAGTTGCTTGGAACTCGAACCGCTTGGTTTGTAATTCTAGTGATCTGGTTTGTTCATCGACCCTTTGTTTTAAAATCATTTCTGATTTTTTCAAGTGATGAAAACGTACTTTATAAAGTGCATAGATAACAAAACAGAAGAAAAGAAAAACCGAGAATTTAAAAGCAAATGTCTGATAAATACTGGGTAACACGCGAATAGAAAATGGTGACGCAATCTCTTGCCAGGGACCACCAATATAACGAGCACGTACTTTAAACTGATAACGACCAGGTGCTAAATTAGTGTATTCAGTCATTCTAAATTGATGACGGTTAACCCAATCTTGGTCATATCCTACTAACATAGCCTGATACTCTATACGCGAAGGCATAGCGAAACCCAACCCTGCATACTGAAACGCAACTCGCGTGGTTAACGGTGTTACGTCTACTTCCCTTTTATCCGTATCAAATTGCTGGTCAGCACCGTCCAGTAGTACCGCCTCTATACTTACCGGAATAGGGAATTCACTCAACATGGCAAGGTTTGCAGGCGTTACTGTGGCAAGCCCTTTCGCAGTAGGAAGCCAAACATTTCCGTCTACATCGACAAACTGAGATGGCTGTGACCCACCATTGATTTGAATACTCGCCAGGCCATTTTCTTCCTTAAAATGCTCAAATTCCAATAATGCACTTGGATGTGTCAGACACTCCTTAAGACTTGATAGTGAAGTGAGAATGACCCCTTGGTTTGAACTTAGCCATACACCGCTGTTGTGATCTATACCGATCGAAAACAGTTTATCTACGGGAAGCCCCTGCGACTTTTCGATTACACTAAGTGCCTGAGTAGCATTGTCAAAATACGCAAGACCTCGATCGGTTGTAATCCAAGTTCCCTTTTCAACAACGCTAAAACTGAACGCGTGCTGCGCATCTGAATGTTCAGGAAACGAAACTACGTGCACAATACCCTGTTGGATATAGGCGAGCCCTATCCCTGTAGCAATCCAGATTCGTCCTTCACGATCTTCTGCCAAGCCCATCGAAAAATGGGCAGGTAGCCCATTTTGTTCATTGAAATGGCTTAGCTTTCCATCTGGCGTTTGTTGAACTACACCTTGCGCCGTGGCATACCAAACACTGTTATCACTCGCTAAAAGAATGGCCCTTACTTCATTACTCGGTAACCCTAAATGTCTATTGAGGTAAGGAGTAAGTTGGTCATTTTCATATCGCAGTACACCTTTTGTGTAGGTGCCAACTAACGTTACCTCTTCAGTTACCGCTGCCAAACTCAGTACAGAAAAAGCTTCACCCGTAGTAAGCGATGCGCTGGAAAACGCATCATTGGAAAATATATCTAATCCAGCACTTCCACCTGATAAAAGTTTGCCATCAGACGTTTGCAAAACAGTTCGCAAAAAGTCTCCACTCATTCCTTGGCTTTGCGAGAATGTGGTAAATAGCGCACGACGCAGCCTAAACAAACCACCATTAGTGCCAATCCAGATATTTTTTTCCAAATCTTCAAGCAGTGAAAAACACGGTTATTGGGAAGACCTGCAGTTGCATCCAGTTTTTCTAGGCCTAAGTCGCTTAGACGATAAAGGCCATGATTGATGGTGCCTACCCAAATGCTATTTTGATGATCAAGCAAAATACTACTAATTGATTTGTCGGCAAGTGAGCTGTGAAGTAGCGCGAAGGTACCGTTTCTTTGCTGCCAAACACCGTGTTCTGTGCCAACTAAAACACGTTTTTTGCTATCAAGAGCGAGAGTAAATGATGGACCAGAGAGTATGTTGTGGTCGGGTACAGCTAGCTGAAATTTATCGTTTATGTATTTGAACAAGCCTTGATTTGTTGCAAACCAGATTACGCCAAATCCGTCTTCGATTATGCGGTAAGCACTCGAATTTACAATGTATTCTTTTTGCGTGCCGTCAGGCGTTCTCATTGCAATCCCCGTGTCTTCCAGCGCAAACCACAACACGTTATTACTGTCTCTGAATGCATGATTAACCATTGAAGACAGGGGCGCTTGAGCATGCCACTGCTCTGCGATAAGCGACGTTACACCGCCTCGGTTTCCTGCCACAAGTAGCTCGTCGCGGGGCTTGTTGTAATACAAGCTTCGAATGCCGGAGTCTGGTAATCCTGTTTGCGCGCCGCGGGTAAATACAGTGAACTGCTGACCATTAAACCGAGCTACACCTTCCCAGGTACCCGCCCATAGATACCCATTGGACGTTTGTGCTAATGCGTGAATACTATTGTGAGGAAGCCCGTCTTTCGTTCCCCACGATTGAGGGAAATACCGATTGAGCGGCATGAGCTGAGAAGACTCTACCGAAAAGCCATCTATGGGTATCACCCACAGCAAACACATCACAAAAGTGAGAGACACAAACTTCAATGGCTTCTCGGTACGTTATTAGATAGACGGTGTAATAATACCTCTATCTATTAACTAACACAAAAATTGTGGTTTTTAGTTATCTTCGGTCAACGACAAGCTAATCCAAACTAACCTGTGATCTGAGCTGGCTTCGCGGTCTTTAACTAATCGATATAGGTCACTGGTTTTTGCAGGCCAGAAAACGCCAGCATCGTTCACATCGAAGCCAAATCGAGATGGCAAAACATAGTCAGCTCTGGCTCCCCAATAGGCAGTAAAGCGGTTACTAAACTCTGCACCTGACGCGCCTGCACCGCCTGCGCTTGTTGGAATGATGTCATTATTAACTAACGGGTGCTCGGTCAACTGTTCAATAACACCCTCGCGATGTTTATCTCCAATATCCGCCGCATTAAAATCACCAACGAGTACAAAACGCGCGTTCTCTGACAGGCTGACTTTCTCGCCATTATCATCGTAGATGTAGGCTCCTTTATCCGGAGAAAGGTAATCTGCCATAAGCCTAATTTCGTCAAAGTTGCGCTTGCCGTTGCGGTCCTCGCTCCCATCGAAATTAGGTGGTGTTGGATGCATAGCAAGTATGTGTACGGTTTTACCTCCTACTTTCACCGGCACATCCCAGTGAGACTTAGAACTCAACCTTAGCGCGGCCCACTCTTCTACGTCGTACCATGGCTTGCCCTTATCAGTACTTCCGCTCTCATCGGGAATAATAGGAACCTGTGGATGAGGCATGTGATGCCATTTAAACGTCTGAAAGGTGCGAATACCATCAACATCAATAGGGTATTTTGACAAAAGCGCCATACCATATTGCCCGGGATAAAGCCCAAAACCATATGCATCGCCACCAAAACCTTCTGCTTTGCCATTGTTATCTAAGTCGAATTTCGTGGGCTCCCCTGTGTTGACTGTGGCCACATACGTATACGGGTAATCCACAGGCTCAAGGCCGTCTTGTGAAACATTTAGGTAGTTCTTAACAAATGCTTCTACCCCTTTACGCTTGTCTGCAATGTAGTCAAATTCATTCAACATCAAGATATCGGGGTTAACGCGTTGAATAATTTCAGCAATGTTTTTAACTTGGCTATGCTCACCCGTTGAAAGAACGTGTTGAAGTACCTGATCGCTTGGCTTCATACCCAACGCTTTGTAGTTAGTGGCTTCCATACTTACATTAAACGTTGCGACTTTAAGCATTTGCTCTTCTTGCGAGCTAGCCAGCGTAGATACGAATAATGCGGGTAAAAGAGCTATCGCACAGAAAAGCGCCCTATTTTTCATGTTGTTACCTGTAAGTAAAAGCGAAATGCAAAGATAGCAACTTTAGCGGCTTATCTGAACTTTTTTGTTTTATTAAAGACCGTTGTATCAACAAGACAAACATGCTCTCGCTCTTACACAAAAAAGAAATTTATTTTCACAAATGAGACCAAAGAAAGAAATATTTTTTACTATAAAGCCCTAAAGCTAAAATAACAGAATCAAATACTCGTTCTTAACTGGTATTCTATTTTTGTTTTATACAGCTAGCATTAAGCGAACTACGCTTAACGTTTCGCATTTTGGGTGAATGAGAGAAGGTTATGAAAAGCTGGGTTTCAAAAGCGATCAATATTATCAATGCAGATTATCAACGTTCGGCTGATACGCACTTAATCAAATTAGAGCAGATCGCCTTTAGAGATATTGATATCTATCTTAAAGATGAAAGCACCCATCCAACAGGCAGCCTCAAGCACCGTCTAGCCCGGTCCCTTTTTCTGTACGCCCTTTGTAATGGAAAAATTGTAGAAGGAACTACTGTGGTTGAAGCCTCGTCAGGCAGCACAGCGGTGTCTGAAGCTTATTTTGCTAAAATGATTGGCGTTCCGTTTGTTGCGGTTATGCCTAAATCTACCGCCCAAAGTAAAATCGCGCTTATTGAGCGATATGGCGGGCAGTGTCACTTTGTAGATTGCCCTACGCAAATGCACAGCGAAGCAACCAAAGTAGCTCACGAGCTTAATGGTTATTTTATGGATCAGTTCCTTTTCGCAGAGCGCGCTACAGACTGGCGAGGCAATAACAATATTGCTGAGAGTATCTTTGAGCAAATGAAAGCCGAGCCCCACCCTATTCCACACACCGTGGTTATGAGTGCAGGTACAGGTGGAACATCAGCCACCATAGGGCGTTACATTCGCTACAAAGGTCTCTCTTCTCAGCTTGTCGTGGTAGATCCAGAATTCAGTGTGTTTTTTGATAGCTTCAAAAACAACGATCATACACTTACCGCTACCCGTGGTAGCCGCATAGAAGGGATAGGACGCCCTAAAGTGGAAGCCTCTTTTCAACATGACGTTATAGATGACATGATTGCCGTTCCCGATGCCGCCAGTATTGCAACCATGCATTGGTTAAACAACACCATGGGGATTAAAGCCGGCCCATCTACCGGCACAAACCTATGGGGCGCATTAAGTATTGCTGAACAAATGAAGCAGCGAGGAGAAATGGGATCGATCGTAACGCTTATGTGCGACAGCGGAGAGCGGTATAGTGAAACTTACTATAATGCTGGTTGGGTAGAAAAGACCATTGGCTCACTCGCTGAATACACCACCAAACTAGAGGCCATCGGGGCCCCTGCTTAAATAGCCTGTTTCTGCTGTTTAAAGTGCTGGGGCGTTATGTATCGCGCAGCACTTTATTCAAAGCGTTTATCTCTATACATTGGCGATATACTTCTCATTGATAAAGCGCGCAAAATTATGATCAAAATAAAAAACGTTGTTAGCTGTACAGTTGCATTTGCCACAGCGTTTGCTGCACACACTGCCTTTGCTACCAGTACATCGACTGTTGAAATTGCGAACACAAGCAACACTAGTATTAACCAAACCGCAGACGCGACCGCCAACGCTGACGTCCCTAACAACAATTACGAAAGCGTTTTTGCTAACCTCGCGCTTCATTGTATTCATCAAGAGTTTCCAAATGTAGTGAAACACATGATGAATAACGGCGATGACGTTAAGGCACCAAATCAACTCTACCCTTCATTTTATGGTTGTTTAGACTGGCACTCGTCGGTTCATGGCCATTGGCTTTTAGTAAGAATGTTAAACACTGCGCAAGATGCAGTGGATAAGGATGAGATCATTGAAAAGCTCAACATCAGCTTCACGCCTAAAAATATCCAAGGTGAATTGACGAGCCTTAAGCGTGAAAACAATGCCTCATTTGAACGCCCCTATGGTCTTGCTTGGTTCCTGCAGCTAACCGCTGAACTACGTCAATCTTCCCTTCCTGAAGCAACAAAATGGCTAAATACTTTACGTCCTCTCGAGGACGAAATTGTAGCCAGAGTAAGCGCATGGTTACCCAAATTAGCTTACCCAATCCGTACGGGTGAGCATAGCCAAACCGCCTTTGCTTTTGGCTTAATGTTGGATTGGGCGAAAACAGCAGGTAATAAGGAGTTTGAAGCGCTGTTAACGTCCAGGGTGAAAGACTACTATCAAGACGATACACAGTGCCCTCTTGCCTACGAGCCTTCGGGACAAGATTTCTTATCACCGTGTTTGGCCGAAGCTGATTTAATGCGAAGAGTAATGTCTAAAAAGGACTATAGCCAATGGCTTTCAGCGTTCTTTCCAAGCCTCACAGCTAGAACATCAAATTGGCTAGCTCCCGCTACAGTGACTGACAAGACGGATGGAAAACTCGCTCACCTAGACGGGCTGAACATCAGCCGAGCGTGGATGATAGAAGGCATAATGCAAGCTTTGCCTGAAGGTGACAAACGCTTACCTGTGCTTAAGAAAGCATTAAGTTCACATCGTGAGGCCGGGCTCAACGCGGTGTTTGGTGACATGCACTATATGGGCAGCCATTGGCTTGGCAGCTTTGCCAGCTACTTAGAAACACAGCGCGGTTTGAATTAACTTATATCCTACTAAAGTGTGAGATGAATGAGCACTAAAGTGCTATTCGTCTCACATGCCTACCGTGGCATGCTCATTCTATGGTGATATGAATAAAGCGCAGCTATGGAAATTTTACTTGTTGATGATCACGCAATAGTGAGAGAAGGCTTTTCTACACTGTTATCTTCGGTACTCGAAGGCGCTGTCGTCACCAATGCAAAAAATGCGCAGCAAGCCACAAATGCACTTCGTGCCAACCACTTCGACCTCATTATTTTAGACATTAATTTAGGAACCACCAGCGGACTCACGCTGGCGGAATATATTGTTCAGCGCTGGGAGCACGCAAAAGTACTTATGTTCAGCATGTTCGATGATATTTCCATCATCGATAGAGCTATGAAACTAGGGGCAATGGGCTATGTTAGTAAACAAAGTGAACCTGATGTACTGATAAGCGCGGTGACATCTATCATTAAAGGCCGCCGTTATTTAGAACACAATACTGCCATTGAGCTCGCTACATTCAACCTGTCACATTCCGGAGGCAACTTAACAGATCTGACACAAAGAGAGTTGGATATATTCCTTGGTATAGCCAACGGGCTTTGCCGAAAACAGGTCGCTGAAAGTCTCAATATTTCTGAAAAGACGGTCTCTAACGTTATCACCCAGCTCAAGCGAAAACTTGAGCTACAGACAAATGCCGAGTTTGTTCACCTTGCCATAAAGCAGGGTTATATCAAAATTGCCAGCTAAACAAGCGCCACTAAACAAGGTCGGGAAAACTTCCCTGTACTTTCGTATCTCTTTTATACCCCTTTGGTACTGACTTTGTCTCATGATAAAGATACCTCATGAAAATCAATATATTAGCGTTTTCATTACACTTCAATCTAAGGGAATTTTTCCCGTATTTTGAAGGACGGAATCCGTTTATCAGGGCCTCTACTTAGTTACATACTGTTAACACAACATCAAGGTAACAGTGGAAATAAAACTATGGCTAAGTTCTATTCAAAGGCTTCATTGGCCTTAAGCGTAATTATTGGTTTAGGTACGAGTTCACATTTATATGCGGACGATGGCGTGACATGGGCAGACATTGAAAATGATGCCAAGACGCCTGAGAACGTACTGATGTATGGTATGGGTCCAGAAGCTCAGCGTTACAGCGGACTTGATCAAATCAACAAAGAAAATGTACATATGCTATCTCCGGCTTGGGTGATGAGTTTTGGTGATGAAAAGCAACGGGGTCAAGAGTCCCAAGCAATCGTGTACGACGGTATTGTCTATGTAACCGGTAGCTACTCCCGTATTTACGCCTATGAGGCAAAAACAGGTAAGAAGTTGTGGGACTACGCCCACCGCCTTCCAGAAGGTATTCGACCGTGTTGTGACGTGGTAAATCGCGGCGCAGCAATTTATGGTGACTTAGTCTTTTTCGGTACGCTGGATGCTGGCGTTGTTGCCCTTGACCGGCTAACGGGCAAAGTAAAATGGAAGAAGCGCTTTGAAGACTATCGTGCAGGCTACACCATGACGGGGGCACCTACGATTGTTAAAGACCAAAAGTCAGGAAAGGTCATGCTTATTCACGGTTCATCAGGTGATGAGTTTGGTGTTGTAGGAAAACTGTTTGCACGCGATCCTGAAACCGGTGAAGAGATTTGGATGCGTCCATTTGTTGAAGGGCACATGGGCAGATTAAATGGAAAAGACAGCACACCCACGGGTGGTTCATACGAAGTGACAACGTGGCCAAAGGATGAAAACGGCGAAATGGTTGAGGCTTGGCACCACGGTGGTGGCGCACCATGGCAGAGTGCAAGCTTCGATGTTGAAACTAACACTATCATCATAGGTGCAGGTAACCCCGCTCCTTGGAATACATGGAAACGCACCGCCAAAGGTGGCGATCCGCGAGATTGGGATAACCTTTATACTTCCGGACAAGTGGGTGTAGATGCAACCACTGGTGAGGTTAAATGGTTCTATCAACATACACCTAACGACGCATGGGATTTCTCTGGCAACAATGAACTTGTTCTATTCGACTATTACGATAATGGAAAGCTCATAAAAGCGACGGCTCATGCAGACAGAAATGGCTTTTTCTATGTAGTTAACAGACAAAACGGTGAATTCATTAGAGGATTTCCCTTTGTAGATAACATTACGTGGGCCACACACATTGACCCTGACACGGGTCGCCCAGTTGAAGTAGACGGACAGCGCCCGCCACTGCCTGAGCCGGGTGAAAAACGAGGAAAGTCAATAGAGGTATCGCCTCCATTCTTGGGCGGAAAGAACTGGAACCCGATGGCCTACAGCCAGAATACCGGCTGGTTCTATATGGGCGCAAACCACTGGAAAGAAGACTACTGGACGGAAGAAGTGACCTATAAGAAAGGTGCCGCTTACCTAGGACAGGGTTTTAGAATTAAGCGCATGTATGACGACCATGTGGGCGTACTTCGTGCCGTAGACCCCATTTCAGGTGAAATTAAATGGACACACAAAGAGAAACTTCCTATGTGGGCTGGGGTACTGGCGACGAAAGGCGGACTCATTATTACCGGAACGGGCGATGGCTATGTCAAAGCTTTCGATGAGGAAACCGGTGAAGAACTTTGGAAGTTCCAAACGGGCTCGGGCATCATTTCATGCCCTATCACCTGGGAAGAGGATGGTGAGCAATACATCGGCTTAGCGTCAGGGTATGGTGGTGCAGTACCGCTATGGGGAGGAGATATGGCTGAACTCACCAAACCTGTCGCGCAAGGTGGTTCGTTCTGGGTATTTAAACTTCCTAATCACAATAAAAAGCAAAACGTAGCTAAACAATAGCTTTATCTTTGCAACAAACCAAACCGAGAGGCGGTGAAAACGCCTCTCGGCATTAAGGAGCTCTCATGCGCTTACGTTTTCAAGTAACCAAACAACTCCCCATATTATTAGTTGTCCTATATTCAGCAACTGCCAGTGCCATTCCCGATTTCGAAGATGACGTGGAAATTATCAACGGATGTGAAATAAAACCAAAGACAGTGTGTAGCGATACAGACTTAAGCGGTGCTGATTTGAGCCATGCAAATTTGCACGGGGCAGTATTCACCAACGTTAAGTTCAACAAAACAGATTTAAGGCACGCCAACTTAAGCTATGCGACGTTTAAGAAAAGTAACCTAGATCACGCTGATTTAGCTACCGCCAACTTAAAACACGCAGATTTACGCAGCTCAAAAGTTCGCAACGCTAACTTAGAAGGCGTAGATGGCTGGGCGCTTTTCGGTCAAGGGGTTGATTTCACTAACTCCAACTTTTCAGGTGCTAACCTGGACCAAGCGCGTTTATCAGGTGCGACAATGGTAAACACCAACTTACGTGCCGCACGCTTAGAGCGGGTTTGGATGAACAAAGCAAACTTTGAAGGTGCTTCACTGATTAACGCCAATATTCAGGAAGCAAAACTGAACGATGCAAGTTTGTATCAAGCAAACCTAACCGGCACGCGCATCCACTACGCAACATTTCAGGGCACTTTCATGGACGAATGTATAAACTGTCCTATTAACTGGTAACTGTGATTGGGTGGAAAGAAAACATTGAGCCGTTCGATGTAGCCAGCGCCCATTACCTTCACTAACACCCATTCATACTTACTTTCTTAATATCCCCACTTTTGCTCCCATTCATCTAAAAGAGGGGGACATTCAGAGAAAAGCGTTGGGTAGTTCTCATACTTTTGCATTGAAGACTTATACACTGGTTGACTAACTTGATAGTAGCTCGGTGTTTGGAACAAAGGCGAACTATTACTTTCTAAGGTCTTAGTCTCCCCTTCTGTCAGCCCTGAAAACTGATATATGGATGCTATAGAAGATTCAGGGTCAGCAACAACATCTTCATATTTAATGCTTATTGCTCTGTCCCTTAAGATTGGTTCCATTTTTTCCCAGCACGTGAAGACTTTATTATAAGCCTCAGCGAATTGCTCAACGGTGTACAAGTTTATTTCCTCGAACTGTAAACAACTCAACGCAACTGCCTTCGGGTTACGTAGGCAACAAAGTACTTTTGCGTTAGGAAATAAGGTCAACATTGCAGGTAAATAAGGGAAGTTAAGCGGCATCTTATCTACGATGAGTTTATTGCTGTCAACACTAGGAGAATAAGCCGTTAAATGCTCAAGATAGTCATTTGCCAAAGCGTCTAGTTCACTTTGGTTTGTCCGCTTTATATCACCCGTCTCAGGGTCAACAATCTCGCGTTCAACCATCTGGTTATAAAAGGTTTCGACAGCATCTGTTTCTTCTAATAACTCAACATTCGCATTTTTAAGTAACAAACTTTCTATCAATGTCGTTCCCGAACGAGGAAATCCAACAATAAAGAGAATGTTTGTGCTGTTACTTGACGTGTTAACGATAGGAGAAGGTGATACATCAAAACCATTGAGCATGACGCCAGAGGACAAATCTGCGAATTTACTGGAATGAAGGTTATTCACGTTATGTGCGATAAACCTGATGACCTCTTCGGCATCGCTAAAACGCTTGAGCTTTTCAAGGGTTCTAATCTTCTGGTAAAGATGAGGAAGGCTTTTGGGTTGTTTTACTAAGAAGTGCTCGTTAATTCGCAGCCCCTCTTCAAACTCTCCTTTTGCGAAGGCCAACAGCGAACGTTTTAACTCGTGTTGCTCCTTGTCGCCCTCAGCTTGAATTAATTGAATTTTGCCAAGAAACTTCTCAGCTTCAGCTAGCTCACGCCTGTTTTCGTTAATATTAAAGGCCAGCTCTAGTAACTGAATGTTATCGGTGTTTTCAAACTTTCTATTGAGGACATCAAGGTTGTCTTTAGTGGCATTGAGTAGCCAAGAAACATAGTCTAAGTACGTCAGTAACTCTTCTTTATCCGATGAATCAGCGAGGGAAAGTGATTTTTCAAGATGACGCTTTGCATGAACGTAACGCTTCGACTCCAATGCTGACAACGCCAAAAAATAGTGGATCGAATAAGAATCTGAGTACGTTGAACTTAGCATATTACTCTGCTTAGCTAATTCTCCTCTCGAATGAATTCTGTAACATGCTTCTGTATACAGTTCAGCGCTAAGTTTATCGCTTAGATGAAGACCCTCTCTTTTAATATGCGCGACCAACTGAGACCATTTTTCCTGCTGATAAAGACACTTACTCAGGCTTTGTCCGTACTGAATATTTTTAGGATTTTTTGCTATTGCTTTTTCATATGCTAACTGTGCTTCTTCATATCGGCCAAGCTCAGACATTAAATTTCCAAGTGCATGAAAAGCAACGTGGTAGTTTGGGTTAATTGCTATCGCTTTTGAAAGCTGCTTTTGTGCGTCATCAAACCGCTCAGCTTCTTTTAGCAATAGACCATAATTATACGCCACATCAGTGTTTTGAGGATAATCAGACTGAAGGCTTTCAAATATTTCAAACGACGTAGTAAATTCAGCAACCTTTCCTAGTGCCGTAGCATATACCATTTTTGCCATTGGATGCTGCTCATAGACAGGAGAAAGCGTCGATATGACTCGGCTAAATTCACCGGCACCGAACGCCTGCATTGCTTGATTTATTATTTCTTGAGTAAGTTTCATGAATATTTTATTTTTGGAGATATGTGCGTCTGTAGCAGATTTTGCAGTAATGATTTGTCTATAGTAACACGCTAAAAGTTGAATTTAAGCACCCTCAACTAACCGTGCACAAAACTAAAACCTCGAACATTCACCGAAGACTAGCCACGCGTAGATACTGCAATTACAAGGTGGCCAGTCTTAATTTAGTAGGCTTCAAATTTGATTACCTACTTTCAGCTATTTTACTTTGGCGGCAAGCTCGGCAGTTTCTTTACCCAAATTTTTAAGCTGCTTAATCGTCTTTTCATCCGTAATTGCGCCATCTTCCATAAGCGTATTTACCTTCGCAATAGCTTTTTGGTTCGGTAGCACCATGGTACCTAGATTTTCAAGTAACATTCTCAGTACCACCAGCACGCGCATGCCGCCTAGCCCACCAGCAGACGCAGCCATAATTCCAGCCACCTTACCGCGATATGCTTGTAATGGCTTTTCGCCTTCCCCCATGCGCGATGCCCAGTCGATGGCATTCTTTAGCAGTGCGGGATAGCTTGAGTTGTATTCTGGTGAAGCAATAAGAAAACCATCATGGCTCATTAGCAATTCTTTGAACGCCTGTGCTTTTTCAGGCATACCAAACTCGGCTTCCTCATCTTCATTAAACAACGGCATTTGAAAGTCAGCGAGATCTATAACGGTAACCTCTGCGCCAGCTTCACGTGCGCCCTCTGCGGCAACTTTCATAACAGCTTGGTTGAATGAACCTTTACGGGTACTACCTGCAAATGCAAGGATCTTAGTCATTTGAGTTTCCTGTCGTTAATTTAAGTAGTGTTCTAGTTGTCTGATTTATAGGAAGCTATCGCCCTATCGGTTCTAATCGAAATGTAATACCACTGTACCTGCTGTTACACGTGTACCTGCGGTTACACGCCGAGATTACGAACATTTTAAATCTCGCTGAGTACGCAATAATCTATACCCACTGGTATAAGGATCACGATTAGCGCAAACGAGCGTTGTAGGGTTGACGCTTATGTTTCGCATAAAAAAAGGCTGACAATCAATGTCAGCCTCTTTGTTATCAATATGTATGTTGTACCGCGAACACTACATTTTTTCTAGTGTTTCGATGCCAAGTAGGGTTAATCCTTGCTCTAGCGTCTTGGCAACCAGAGCTGACAACGCTAGACGGCTATCGCGTACGGCTGGCTCAATACCGTCTTTTAACATCGGGCACGCTTCGTAGAATGACATAAATGCTGAAGCCACATCATAGAGGTAAGTACACAGTACATGAGGCGTGGCTTCACGAGATACTGTACCAATCACCTCTTCAAACTGCATAAGTAATACAGCTAGCGCGTGCTCTTGTTTCTCAGCAATATTGATATCTACTGGCATGGTGGCCATATCCACACCCGCTTTTCTGAACAAGCTTTTCACACGGGTATAGGCGTACTGAAGGTAAGGCGCGGTGTTACCTTCAAAGCTTAGCATGGAGTCCCAATTAAACATGTAATCAGTTGTGCGGTTTTTAGATAGGTCAGCGTATTTCACAGCGCCAATACCCACCTTGTGAGCGACTTCTTTAAGCTCGTCTTCACTTAAATCGTTGTCGCGCTCGGCGATAAGCTTACCCGCACGCTCAACGGCTTCATCAAGCAATTCGACCAGTTTAACCGTACCACCAGTACGCGTTTTAAATGGCTTACCGTCACTGCCTAGCATCATTCCAAATGGGCAATGCTCGTAAGTTTGCTCTTCTTTCATAAAGCCCGCTTTACGGCCCACAATTTCAGTTTGCTTGAAGTGCAGTGCTTGGCGAGCATCGGTAAGAATCAGCGTACGGTCAGCGTTTAACTTGCCGCTGCGATAGCGCATTGCCGCAAGGTCTGTCGTTGCGTATAAATAGCCGCCACCCGACTTTTGAACGATGTAAACCGCAGGGTTACCTTCTTTATCAGCAAGCTCAGGTATAAACACCACCTGCGCACCTTGGTCTTCTACTGCAAGGCCTTTCGCTTTAAGGTCACTGATTACGTTGGCTAAATCGTCGTTGTAAGCCGACTCACCCATAATATCTTTACGGGTCAGGCTTACGTTTAGCTTGTCGTACACTTCTTCTGAGTGAGCAATAGACACGTCAATGAACTTTTCCCATAGCGCCAGACACTGAGCGTCACCGCCCTGCAGCTTAACTACGTATTCACGGGCGCGGTCGGCAAAACCTTCTTCTTCGTCAAAGCGTACTTTGGCTTCGCGGTAAAAGTCTTCAAGATCAGAGAGTGCAGTTTCAGCCACTTCATCTTGTAGCTTGTCTGAAAGGTGCGCAAGCAACATGCCGAACTGTGTGCCCCAGTCGCCCATGTGATTTTGACGAATAACGTTGTGGCCCAAGAACTCAAGCACTTTAACCACAGCATCGCCGATGATAGTAGTACGCAGGTGGCCCACGTGCATTTCTTTGGCCAGGTTAGGCGATGAGTAATCAACAACAATGTTTTGTTCTTTTGACTTAGCGATACCTAAACGTGGGTCGGTTAGCGACAACTCACACTGATTAGACAGCCATTCGTCATTTAAATGAACGTTGATAAAACCAGGGCCCGCCACTTCTAGCTTGCTGGCAATATCGTCGAGCTTTACAGTCTCAACAATTTTATCTGCAATATCGCGCGGCTTTTGCTTAAGCTGCTTGGCTAGCGCCATCGCGCCGTTAAACTGATATTCACCAAATTCAGGTCGAGCGCTGCGCGAAACTGGCACTGGCGCATTTTCTACGCCCATTTCTTGTAGAGCTTCAGTGAAACGGTTAACTAATAGTGCATGTATATTCATAATATATTGTGTCTTTGTTTAATCTTTATTAGCTTAATTTTCGCGCGTGTTCTTGAACTGAATATCAGGGTAGCGCTCTTGCGCTAGCTGTAAATTCACCATAGTAGGTGCGATGTACGTCAAGTTATCGCCGCCATCTAGTGCAAGGTTTTGCTCACCTTTACGGCGGAATTCATCAAGCTTCTTCTCATTGTCAGAGTAAACCCAGCGGGCAGTGCTCACGTTAATATGCTCATAAAGCGCGTCTACGTTGTATTCGGCTTTCAAGCGAGCGACAACTACGTCAAACTGAAGCACACCTACTGCGCCAACAATCAAATCGTTGTTGGCAAGCGGTCTAAACACCTGTACCGCCCCTTCCTCAGAAAGCTGGATCAGCCCTTTCAGCAGTTGCTTTTGCTTAAGCGGATCTTTCAAGCGGATGCGTTTAAATAGCTCAGGCGCAAAGTTTGGAATACCCGTAAAGCGGTAGTTATCGCCTGACGTGAAGGTATCCCCTATGCGTATGGTACCGTGGTTGTGCAAGCCGATGATATCGCCGGCATAGGCTTCTTCTAGCAATGAACGGTCACCAGCCAAGAAGGTTAATGCATCCGAAATACGCACATCTTTACCTAAACGGCTGTTGCGCATTTTCATGCCTTTTTCGTACTTGCCCGACACAATACGACAAAACGCGATGCGGTCACGGTGTTTCGGGTCCATGTTGGCCTGAATTTTAAATACGAAGCCACTGAACTTACCATCGGTACTTTCGATAGTCCCTTCTTCGGTTTCGCGGCCAAGTGGCGCAGGTGCCCACTCAACCAAACCGTCAAGCATATGATCAACACCGAAGTTACCTAATGCTGTACCGAAAAATACTGGCGTTAACTGGCCTTCCAAGAAAAGCTCTTGTTCAAACTCGTTAGATGCACCGCGTACAAGCTCAAGCTCGTCACGCAAGGTTTCAGCGAGGTCACTTCCTACTGCAGTATCTAACTCAGGGTTATCTAACCCTTTGATGATGCGCACGTCTTGGATAGTGTGACCCTGGCCGCTTTGATACAAAATAGTTTCGTCGCGGTGAAGGTGATATACACCTTTAAAGCTCTTACCACAGCCAATTGGCCAAGTGATTGGTGCACACAGGATATCAAGCTCGGTTTCTACTTCATCGAGCAGTTCCATAGGATCGCGAATATCACGGTCAAGCTTGTTCATGAAAGTCACAATCGGCGTATCGCGCAAACGGGTGACTTCCATAAGTTTACGGGTTCGGTCTTCTACACCTTTCGCTGCGTCGATAACCATAAGGCATGAGTCAACCGCCGTCAGTGTTCGATAGGTATCTTCAGAAAAGTCTTCGTGCCCCGGAGTATCCAGCAGGTTTACTAAGTGATCGCTATATGGAAACTGCATTACCGAGGTGGTTACCGAGATACCACGCTCTTTTTCCATCTCCATCCAGTCAGATTTAGCATGCTGACCTGACTTTTTACCTTTTACGGTACCGGCAGTTTGCAGGGCGCGTCCGAATAACAATACTTTTTCGGTAATCGTGGTTTTACCCGCATCCGGGTGCGATATGATTGCGAACGTACGTCGCTTTTTAATCTCTTCTAGAAGCTTCTTATCTGACATCAATACTTATCTTCGTTATCCATTATCCCTGCAAATCAATTACTTACAGGCGCGCTTCATAACGGATAAGCAATGCTTTTCCGCGCAAATTCAGTATTGCGGTAAAACGCTTGATACGGCTTGGTAATTAATTGCGCGGATTTTAGCATTTTACTGCACGTAACAGTAGAGCGAAATTACATACTCCCTACCGCTTAATTTGCTATGCGACCACTCACTGCTTTTTTTCATGCATACACACTTTCACATCGTTAACCTATTTCAAACATTGTTGTACACACCGTTTACAACACAAGTGACAGACCCTTTTTATAAACCCTATTTATAAAAATAAGGACAACGCCCTGTGATATTGTTTCTAATTTGCGTAGCCGCGCTTATTGCTGGCTACTTTATATATGGCGCCTTTGTTGAGAAGGTATTTGGCGTCACACCAGCACGCCCCACTCCTGCACATAGCCAAAAAGACGGTGTAGACTTTGTTCCCATGTCTACACCGAAGGTGTATCTCGTTCAGCTTCTGAACATTGCTGGCGTAGGCCCTATATTTGGTCCTATTATGGGTGCACTATATGGCCCAGCTGCCATGCTTTGGATTGTATTAGGGTGCATTTTTGCCGGCGCTGTTCACGACTATTTCTCAGGCATGCTGTCAGTTCGCAACAATGGCGAATCTGTGCCTAGCTTATCTGGCCGTTATTTGGGCCGAGGCGCTAAGCACTTTATGAACTTGTTCGCTATTGTGCTGCTTCTACTGGTAGGTGTAGTTTTTGTCTCAGCGCCCGCAGGCATGATCACAAATCTCGTTAATGATCAGACATCATGGCATGTTGAAGTTGGCACTATGGTCGCCATTATTTTTGCCTACTATATTTTGGCTACCATTGTTCCTGTAGATAAAATTATTGGTCGTTTTTATCCGTTTTTCGGAGCCCTTCTTATTTTCATGTCGGTGGGATTATTAGCCGCGGCCAGCTATTCTGACCAGCACTCGATACTTAGCCAATTCACGGCAAGTGATATGCTGACGAATTTAAATCCTAATGATATGCCTCTTTGGCCGGCGCTCTTTATCACTATCGCTTGTGGCGCTATCTCTGGATTTCATGCCACCCAGTCCCCACTTATGGCTCGCTGTATGGAGAACGAGAAGAACGGACGTTTTGTGTTTTTTGGTGCAATGATAGGTGAAGGTGTGATTGCCCTTATCTGGTGTGCCATTGCCCTTTCTTACTTCGACAATTTAGAAGGACTATCAGCAGCTATTACCAATGGTGGCCCTGGAAACGTTGTCTATGCCTCATCATTCGGTCTTTTAGGTGTTGTTGGTGGCGTACTGGCTTTTCTTGGCGTGGTTATTCTTCCTATTACGTCTGGCGACACCGCATTTCGCTCAAGTCGTCTTATCATGGCCGAGTACTTTAACGTTGAACAAAAAGGTATACGTAACCGCTTGTTCATGGCCGCCCCATTGTTTGTGCTTGGCGGTATTCTTACCCAAGTCGATTTCGGCGTAATTTGGCGCTACTTCGGATTTGCCAACCAAGCAACAGCCGTCATGATGCTGTGGACCGCATCTGCATACTTACTAAGACATAATAAACTGCACTGGATAACTACGGTACCAGCAATATTTATGACGGCCGTTTGCGTTACCTTTATTCTAAACAACGACACCTTGGGTTTCGGTATGGCGATGAATGTATCGACAACCATCGGGCTTATCGCATCGCTAATCACCACGGTTTACGTCATTCGAATTTCCAAGGGGAAAGGTGAAGCGCCGCTTGAGCCATCATCTGTGAATGTTGAAAAACCTTCCCAACCGGTAGACGCGTAACTACCTACACTAAACACGTGTAATATGATGAGCCGCCCTTTATATAGGGCGGCTATTTATTTTGTACTTTTGACATGGGTTATAATGAGGCTCATTTTTAATCGGCGGTAATATTGGCAAGCATGGAACTCATACTTTCGCTACTTCAACAAATGTGTGTGTATCTTGTGCTCGCATATATGCTGAGTAAAACACCGCTTTTTCTTCCTATTCTCAGCATTTCTTCTCATCGCAAACACCGCTACTTGGTGTATGTAGTTTTTTCTTCCTTTTGTATTCTGGGCACGTATTTTGGTCTGCAAATAGACGACGCCATTGCCAATACCAGAGCCATTGGGGCAGTTATAGGAGGATTACTAGGCGGTCCAGTAGTTGGGTTTGCCGTAGGATTGACCGGCGGCCTCCATCGTTATTCATTGGGTGGTTTTACTGATGTTGCCTGCGCTATTTCCACCACGCTGGAAGGTCTTATCGGCGGCCTCATGCACGTTTACTATGTTCGCCAGAACAAAAGTCTAGATCTTTTCAACCCATGGAAAGTTGGTGTCATTACCTTCATAGCAGAGTTGTTTCAGATGGCTATACTGCTTACCGTTGCCGAGCCTTTTGAAAAGTCTTACGCACTGGTCAGCGCTATAGCCGCACCTATGGTCATTGCAAATTCTGTGGGGGCCGCACTTTTTATCAGTATCTTATCTGACAAAAAAACGATTTTTGAAAAGTACTCTGCCACTTTTTCACGACGTGCACTATCCATAGCAGATCGCTCAGTGGGCGTGCTCACATCTGGATTCACCCCAGTTAATGCAGAAAAAGTAGCACGTATTATCTATGAAGAAACGAATGTGGGTGCGGTAGCGATTACTGATAAAGAAAAGATTCTGGCGTTTATCGGAACGGGTGCCGATCATCACCTACCAAACACCCCCATATCGTCATCAAGTACGATGGAGTCACTGAACAATAACAAAATAGTCCATTTAGATGGCGCTGAGCGCCCTTATCAGTGCACATTAAACACAAATTGTCCGCTGGGTTCAGTGTTGATTATTCCACTTCACTCAGGCTCTGAGGTGGTAGGTACCATTAAGCTTTACGAACCCAAACGGAAGTTTATGTCGACGGTTACCCTGTCAATGGCAGAAGGTATCGCTCAATTACTGTCTAGTCAGATTGTTTACGGCGCGTATCAGCAGCAAAAAGATCTGCTCTCACAGTCTGAAATCAAGCTGCTGCATGCACAGGTCAACCCTCATTTCCTATTTAACGCGCTCAATACGATTAGCGCTATTATTCGTCGCGATCCCAAAAGGGCCAGAGAGCTCGTGCTAAGCTTGTCACGCTTTTTTAGAATAAACTTAAAGCAAAACACCGCGGTGGTGACACTAAAAGAAGAGATTGACCACGTTAATGCTTATCTGGCAATCGAGAAGGCGCGTTTTGCCGAACGCCTGCAGGTTACCATCAAGTGTGACGATGCTGCCATGTCAGCGCTTCTACCAAGTTTTACGTTGCAGCCACTGGTTGAGAACGCGGTTAAACACGGTATCGCCCAACGAATAGAGGGTGGGCATCTAACTTTGAATGTACGATGCACAACAGATAACCACATTCACATTCTCGTTGAAGATAATGCTGGCTTGTACAAACCCAAAAAAGAACAACACGCAGGTTTAGGGATGGATATTGTAGATAAACGGCTTATTCATCAGTTTGGTCAACAAGCAGGCCTGGTGATCGAGTGTCGAACTAACCAGTTCACTCGGATGTCCTTTTCCATTCCACACACTCATCACCATTCTCATCAGGGCTAACAATGACTAAGAACTCAGCATTTCGCGCGCTTGTTATTGACGATGAACCGCTCGCCAGAGAGGAGCTTTGCCAGTTACTCAACGAAACCAATGAAGTACAAGTCTTAGCCGAGGCCGCAAATGCCATAGAGGGGTTGGCACTAATTAAACAACACTGTCCGGACGTTATATTTCTTGATATAGAAATGCCCCAGCTCTCTGGACTCGATATGCTGGCTATGCTTGATTTAGACACCATGCCTTATGTTGTGCTGGTCACCGCATTTGAACAGTATGCCCTTCAGGCATTTGAAGATAACGCGTTTGATTACTTGCTCAAACCTGTGGAACCAGAGCGGCTTGATAAAACACTCGCCAGGCTTAAAAAGAGAACTCAGCCCCAAACTGACATTGACGCCGTTGCCTCCCCCACATTAGTACATATTCCTTGCGTAGGTCATCAGCGCATATTACTGCTGCCCGAATCTGATATTCAGTTTGCTTACAGCGATGTGGCGGGCGTACATGTTAGATCGCTAGAACAACAAGCAGACACGCAGCTCACATTGAAAACCTTAGAAGAGAGAACCGCGCTTGTTCGGTGTCACCGGCAATACTTGGTGAGGTTATCATGCGTTGCGGAAATTAAACTCTTGGATAATGGCCTTGCTACGCTCCTAATGAAGACGGGAGATTCATACCAATTGACTTAAAAGTTTGATCTAATGGCGCTATTCATATTTGAGTGATTTTCATATGCATACAGCCGACGACTTTAAACAACTAGCAAAGCATACCTCCAACGGGCGACTGCGTACCCGCTATTTAGCGTTATATCATTTCAAAAAAGGGGAAACGCGTACTCAGATAGCCGCTTACCTTGGGGTTGCCAGAGGCAGTGTTAATACGTGGGTATCCAACTACCTGGCTTACGGACTTGAAGGCCTGCAATCCAAACCTAGCCCGGGTAGACCCTGCCAGCTCTCCGTCTCTCAGCGAGAACAGGTCGCACATTTTATCGAAGAAAACGCGGTTAAAAAGGAGGGAGGTCGTTTGATTGCACAGGATGTACGACAATACATTAGCGACACCTTCCAAATCGACTATCAGTTGCGAAACGTCTACCGCGTCATGGATGCGCTCGGTTTCAGTTGGATAACCAGTCGCTCTAAACACCCTAAACAATCACAGCAAACCCAAGATACTTTTAAAAAACTTCCAGTTGGAAACGATCCTTCACACTCCGGGTCACCTTCCGCTAGATCGCGTTGATGTATGGTTCCAGGACGAAGCACGATTCGGTCAGCAAAATCAGACGTCCAGAATATGGGCTGCGAAGGGCAGCAGACCAAGAGTGGTAAAGCAACAGCAATTCGATTATGGCTATATCTTTGGTGCGGTGTGTCCGAGCAATGGCAATACCCAGGCGCTTATCAGCCCTCTTGTCAATAAAGAGGTGATGAAGCAGCATCTGAAATTGATAAGCGAAGCGACAGAGCCTGGACGTCATGCCGTTGTTGTGGTGGATGGCGCTGGCTGGCATACATTCGATACGGCCAGCCCATTTACCAACGTTAGTCTCGTAAAACTCCCAGCCTATTCTCCGGAGCTGAACCCGATGGAACAGGTATGGCAATGGCTGCGGCAGCGTTGCTTATCCAACCGAGTATTTCGAGGTTACGAAGAAATAGTAGAACAGGTCTCTCGCGCCTGGAATACATTCATTGCGGATGTTGAGCGAGTCAAAACTCTCTGTTGGAGAGAGTGGATAAACTTGGTCAACTAATTAATGCAATTGGTATCAGTTCCCGTGAGCCGTCGATATCTCAAAAAGCTAAAGTCGTTATTAACGCTTTAATCACACCACAAAGGCTGTATTAACTTAAAAAGGACTGAGAGAGTATGCCTGATTTTCAGGCACCGTAAGACAAATAGCCCCATTTTCCTGCTCGATGGAGAGCCTTCACCCGTTCAATTCACGCTCAACTTGCAAAATCTCTTTCTCATCTCAATGGCATTTACTTAGCATGCTAAACAAATAAAATAGTTAGCATGCTAAATAAATCAACGGTTTTTACATGTCATTTTCAGAACCTATGCCACTTCAACTTATTGCGCTTTTTGCCCGCACTGCGCAAAAGTGCAGAAGAACTGTCACTGAATCGGTCGCTCATCTCGATCTTACAGAGTCTAGATGGCGCGTAATGATTCACATGTCATTACTTGGTGAGGGCTGTACGCAACAGATGGTGGCTGAAAGCTTGGAAATAGAAATGCCTAGCTTAACTCGCACAATTAAACAGCTCGAAACTACCGGGTTAATCAAACGCGTTACCGATACTAACGACAAACGAAGTCGCTTACTTTACTTCACAGATATGGGCAAAGGTCGAATGAATGATATCGAAAGTACATTGATGGCGCTGCGAGATGAAGTGTACGCAGGAGTATCTGAAGAAGAGTTACGCATTATGGCTAAATGTGTTCAAAAAATTGAAGTTAATGCCGCAAAATTATTGGAGTCACTTAAGTGAGTCAACGAACCCCAGATCAGGAATTTGCTAGGTACATAAAGCTGGCTTTGGTCGCTTTTTCCATCTGCTTTATCTACTTTATTATTGCAGATATACGCATGCCAATGACACCACAGGCGAGAGTCTATCATCAGGTCACGCAAATCTCTCCTCAGATAAATGGGCCGATAAATGAGGTGCTTGTCAAAAATAACCAAACCGTAAAGGAAGGGCAGGTTTTATTTGTCATTGATGAGACACCTTACCTAATTGCCCTTGAAAAGGCGCAAATTGATTTGGCAAATGTAGAGTTAGAGAATGCTCAGATAGATGCGAAAGCGGAAGCAATTAGAGCCAAAATAGAGGCTGCATCGGCGGTTTACGACGAACGCAACAGTGAATTTCAACGACTCAATTCCTTAGTTCAAACTAAAGCGGTATCTCAACAAAACGTGGACAAAGCGTATGCGCAACTTAAAAGCGCTGAAGCTGAAATTAGTGCGCTTGAAGCCGATCTAAACCAGCAAGTTGTTGCAAGAGGTAAGCAAGGTGACAAAAACCTAAAATATCTAGAAGCGGTAAATGCGGTTAAACGGGCAGAGTTGAACTTAGCCTATACCAAAATTAAAGCACCGCATGACGGCATAATGGCAAACATGCAGGTAACTCAAGGCACTTATGCTAAACAAAGTACGCCCCTTGCCTCAGTTGTCGATAACACGCTAGATGTGGTTGCAGATTTTCGAGAGAAATCACTCGCCAATGTAAGAGAAGGCATTCGCGCTAACGTCGTTTTTGATGCACTACCGGGTAAAGTATTTGAAGCTAAAGTGGAAGAATTTGAAGCTGGTGTAAGCGACGGCCAACTTGCCGCTAACGGCACCCTTGCAAGCGTTGAAAAGTCGAATCGATGGGTACGAGATGCACAGCGCCAACGTGTCCACATTAAGCTTGTAGAACAAGAAATATCGTTAAGCCACCTCACCAGTGGCGCTCGCGCTACCGTGCAGATAGTTCCAGACAACCCTATTGAAAGTGTGGCAGCGAACATTCAAATTCACTTTATAAGCCTGCTGCACTTCATTTACTAGACTTAAATTATGGATTCACAGCTAAGTAAAAATGATGTCCAGCAGATGCTTAGGATCGCCTCCGGCGCCACGTTGGGCTTTGCTATATCGAAAGCGCTGGATTGGCCTAATCCGATATTTTTTACCTTGTACCCTATTTTGTTGCTTGGACTGGTAGCCGTTTTAAATGGTCACATTATTCGACAATTTCTTGCCGCAACTATCTTTCCGGCGGCGGCTGTTTTAGTGGTATACGGCTTGTTCGGAAGCCACCCATTGCTGATCACGCCGCTAATCGCCATCACTTTCGCTTTTCTGTTTTGGCAAATGAGTAAAGGTACGCTGTATTTATTCGGTGCGTTTTCCCTTGTAGGACTTTCGCTGCAGCTACACTTTGCCAGCTACAGCAGCGATGGAATAGATATCTACGCATTAGTGATATCAAACATCGGTGCAATTCTGTTGGCATTGATAATTGCATTCGCTTTGCATATTGTTTTTCCCGATGAGGAGCCGCGCACGCCTTTACCCAAAGCGGCAAAAGATAAAGCAAGTATTCGCCACGAAGTCATATTATGCACCACTGTCGCCACGCTATCGTTTGCTGTATTTCAAACCTTCGACTTAGTAGATTCGATATCAGCACAAGCAGCAAGTGTATTGATTCTTTTTCCACTGTGTTGGAAAGGAGCCACATTGAGTGGCTGGCAGCGAGCGCTGGGCACGCTAATTGGATGTAATCTTGCCCTGCTCGCCCAGCTCATTTTGCTCAACTACAGTGACACGTTGTTTTTCGCAAGTTTCAGCTTATGGATATTGGTATTTTTCATCAGCCGCCAGCATGTGCTTAGCGGTGGTGGTGCTGGCACGGGCTTTGGCGTACTTACCACGTTTGGCATTTTGTACGGCCAGTCACTCTCTCCACAACAGGATATTATTTATAGTGCGCTGTATCGCTTTTCATCGGTAGTCGTAGCTATTGCACTTAGCCTGTGCGTTATTTATGTCGTACACAGTCTACTTAACAAATTCCAGCCTACACGACACCACACGTTTACTTAAAAGGCCTGTAGTTATAACGCATACTGGTTAAAATTTGTGGACGAAAAGTTGATTTGCTACTTCTAGGGCCTGTATATGGTCTCCCCCATTATTGCAAGAGTAAACATGCTGTTTTGACTAAAATGGTTTGCGTCCGTATATCCGGCTTCTCGTTGAAGTATTTTCACTTCGAGCCTCGATGAACTTCGCCCATATCGTCCTTATCGTTGACACGGATTAAAATCCACAGGCCCTATCAGGTTTTCGATATGTCGGTTTAACCGTATTGTCATCACGTTATGTTTATTCAGCAATCCTTGGGAGTGAACTGGTTCATTATCAACTTAAGCGGTTGTCAACTCAGGCTGATAATCGCCACCTTGTGCTAATAGTGCCCAAGCTATTCGGGCCAACTTGTTAGCCAGTGCAACCGCGGCTTTGTTTCTCCCCCGCGTTTGCTCTATTCGCTTTATCCATTGAGACAATGGCGTCTCTTTATGTTTACTCACTCGCATGACAGCCCTGGCACCATGAATGAGTAAGGTTCTTAGATAGCTATCTCCACGCTTACTAATCCCTTGTAAATTATGCTTGCCCCCTGAGCTATGTTGTTTGGGTACCAGCCCCAGTGATGCTGAAACTGCCCGACCATTCTTAAACTCACTGCCATTGCCGATATGTTGATAAAGCGCACTGGCTATAATTGGACCAACTCCGGGAATACTTTGTAGCCGTCTACAAGCTTCGTGTTGGCTTAGTTGTTTAATTTTCTTTGTATACCAGTCCAGGTGCTCATCCAGCTCTACAAGCTTTTGATAGTGTCGCTCTAACAGTTCTTTGAACAATTCACTCAAACCATTCTCAACCTGCCGGTCAAACAACTCAGGCAGTGATTTATACACATGGTTTATGCCTACCGGAACAATTATTCCGTACTCATTGAGCAATCCCCGTATTTCATTACTGTTGGCGGTTCTATCCCGCTCACATTTCTTACGCATCACGTGTAATGCCTGAATATCTTGTTGGGTTTGCGTTTTCGTTCGCACAAACCGCATCTCGGGGCGCACTACCGCTTCTGCTATCGCCAGCGCATCATTAAAGTCCGTCTTATTACCTCGCACATACGCTTTTACATGCTGTGGTGCGATTTGTTTTACCTGATGCCCATACTTCGCTATTTCTCTTGCCCAATAATGCGCACTGGCACATGACTCAACCCCCACCAAACAGGGTGGTAGCTCACTAAAAAAATGCAGTATCTGAGTTCGTCTCAACATTTTTTTTCGCACAATCTTGCCTGCCTGATTACAGCACACCACATGACTCACACTTTTTGCTAAATCCAGCCCAATCGTTGTAATATCCATTTGGGTCTCCTCACCTTGTTAACTTGATTGTTCAATTCCAAGTTTGGCACATTGCGATGCCGTTTGAGGGGGGAGACCATTCCATCGTTGACCTTTGTTGTACATTTTTGCAGCGGTCTGTGTGCCATCTAGACAAGGCGGATGTTTGACGGTTTAGTGGTTCTAAATCGAAAACATTCAACGCAGTATAGATGGCACAAAGGCGCTGCCCGAAGGGGTCGTTATGGAAGCCTTTTACTCTTTGT
>NZ_JAFLMX010000124.1:0-17336 GCF_017849675.1 Alteromonas sp. AO-Serp | reverse complement strand
GTCAAAGGCTGGGGTAAGAAATCTTCAATGTAAGTGATTTCTTCACGCTCTTTGCTAGCTAGGTCGTCGCGGTTTGCTGCGTCATATTGTGCAGCCGCGTCTTGGCGCTGCTTAACCATTTTGGTTAGTACTGCTAAGATTGCGCTGTCGTCTAGCGTAATTTGTTCATCGATTTCTTTTTGCTTAATGGCTGCCATTGCCATACGAATAGTACCAAGACGTACTTTTTCTTTTGCACGCATCGCATCTTTTTGCGCTGCTTTTAGATCATCAATTAGTGCCATGATGTTTCCTGATTTTTTATTAGTAGATTGAGCTTATATCAATCCGCATAGATCATTGCCCACTCAGAAGATAATGATCTATGCGGACTGGTATTATTAAGCCCCAGGTTGAAAATCAAATGCAACCATTTGAAAAGGAAAAAATGGAGTCGATAAGAATAAGGCCAAAAAATAGAGGCCCAGAAACGCGAAAGGTGCTGCAATTGCAACACCTTTCAGACTCGTTACTTAACCCTATATTAGTAGAGTTTTACGCGACGTGCGTTTTCACGAGCTAGCTTCTTAAGATGACGCTTCTTAGCGGCAGCTTTCTTGCGCTTGCGTTCCCAAGTTGGCTTTTCGAAGAATTCACGACGACGAACTTCAGAAAGAACACCTGCTTTTTCACAAGAACGCTTAAAACGACGCAGCGCCACATCAAACGGCTCGTTTTCTCTAACTTTAACGATAGGCATTAAACACTCACCTCAAAACTTTTACTGTGTAAATCCGGGTAAAATTGTGCGCTAAAAAGGCCACCCGGGTTAAAAATGGTGCGAAATTCTAATCATATCTACAGAGAAAGTAAAGGATGAATTGCCAAAAAATAGCCAATATTGTGCATTTACCGTTCATTTACCTGTTCACTGGCATTCCATGAATGCAGGATTAAAGGTAAACTCTGCGCTCGTTAAGCACCGTGTTGTTTAACTCGGCTTGTATAAGCGCCCTTTTCAGAATGTTTTCTTGCTCAATTCCCTTTTGAAAAATGAGTGATCAAAAGTGTGGAATCAGATGATCCTGACTAGGGTAGTGTTATGATCGCGGCGGGATCATAAAGATGATCGCATCAGATCGCCAGAATTATTTTCTCAGTTTTTGATATTTGCTTAGTCATTATGGTTCTCAACAATTGTGTGAACACGTGTTGTGATAAAAAGGCGACAGCAAATCCAAAAACGAAGCATTGAAGTTAGTAGTAAAAGGGTTACTCCCCATGCGTATTTTAGGAATAGAAACATCTTGTGACGAAACTGGCATCGCCGTTTACGACGATGAAAAAGGGTTGCTGTCGCACGAACTATATAGCCAAGTAAAGCTGCACGCAGACTACGGTGGTGTTGTGCCTGAACTTGCGTCACGGGATCACGTGAGAAAGATCATTCCTTTAATTGAAAAGGCTATGGAAGACGCTAACACCCAACCATCAGAGATCGACGGCGTTGCTTTTACCCAAGGCCCCGGTTTAGTGGGCGCATTGTTAGTGGGTTCGTCTGTCGGGCGTTCATTGGCCTACGCGTGGAATGTGCCTGCAGTGGGCGTTCATCATATGGAAGGGCACTTATTAGCGCCTATGCTTGAAGACGACGCACCTGAATTTCCTTTCGTTGCTTTATTGGTTTCAGGTGGCCACTCAATGCTAGTTAAAGTCGAAGGCATTGGTCAATATGAAGTACTTGGTGAGTCTATTGATGATGCCGCTGGTGAAGCCTTTGACAAAACCGCCAAGTTACTTGGCCTTGATTACCCAGGCGGCCCTCTTTTAGCAAGATTGGCTGAAAAGGGAGAAGCGGGACACTATAAGTTTCCTCGCCCGATGACCGACAGGCCAGGACTAGATTTCAGTTTCAGTGGTTTAAAGACCTTTGCGGCGAACACCATTCGCGATGCTGACCTAACCGGTGGTGATGCTGAGCAAATAAAAGCGAATATTGCCTACGCGTTTCAAGAAGCCGTCGTTGATACGCTTATCATAAAATGTAAGCGAGCATTAAAGCAGACTGGTATGAAGCGTTTGGTTATTGCTGGCGGCGTAAGTGCAAATACAATGTTGCGCAGTGAGATGAAAGCCCTGATGCAAGAGCTAAAAGGTGAGGTGTTTTATCCTAGCTTAGCGTATTGTACAGACAATGGTGCCATGATTGCCTATGCGGGCATGCAGCGCTTGAAAGCTGGGGAAACCTTGGCCTTGTCTTCACAAGCCAAGCCGCGCTGGCCCCTTGATACTTTATCGGCGATTTAGGTATTCATAAAAAACCGGTAATTAGGCGCCACACCTCGTTGTAAACGCTACTATGTCTTCCCTAAGTTCACTGGGGAAATATTGAGCATAGCAAGCAGGTAAAACAAAAAAGCATAAATAAAAGGCAATGGGAGCGCATTCCATTGCCTTTTGTTTTACTAAAATGAACATTGAGTAAGGACGTTAAACACCATGCTCTTAGCAACAGACGGAACAAAACAAAATGCACCGCTATTCTATTTAGCATTGTCGTTATTTATTTCGCTTACCTTTGCAGCGCTCACTGCGTCCAATGCATTTGCATCAAGCAAAGCACCCTTGAATGACTTTGTAAAAGGCCTGAAGCAAGAGCAGCAAGATCAGTATGTCGTGCTCATTTCTCTTGATGGATTTCGCCACGACTATATCGAATTACACAACGCGCAACACCTTGGTGCTATTGCAAAGAAAGGGGTAAGAGCGTCGTCTATGACCCCTGTTTATCCTTCAAATACCTTTCCCAACCATATTTCACTGATCACTGGGTTATTACCGAAACACCACGGCATCGTGAACAATCGATTTTTTGATAAGTCTCGCCCAACGAAAGAAGGCTACGCGCAGTACAAGCTGGGTTTCGGCGGCATGGACAGCACGTGGATTACGGCAACGCCGCTATGGAACTTAGTGGAATATCATGGCATGAAGGCAGCTACCTTCTTCTGGCCAGAGTCTGATTCACGCATATCAGGTACCTTGCCTAGCTACTTCTATCACTACTCTAAATACGCCGATTACCAGCAGCGGGTAGATCAAATTATAACTTGGTTGAAACTGCCTGAGGTGTCGCGCCCTCGCTTTATTGCGGGTTATTTCTCGCTTACCGATTCGGTTGGACATGATGAAGGACCTTTTGCCGACAAAACCAATGATGCGGTGCAGGAAGTGGATGCGCTTATTGGTCAACTTTATGAACGCATTAACGCATTAGATTTGCCGGTAAACTTGGTAGTGGTGTCGGATCACGGCATGACACCCATTGATGAAGGTCAGCTTATAGAAGTTGAGTCTTTATCTATACCTGATAGCTTCATTATTGAAAATGAGGGAGCGCAAGTTCATCTTTACGCCAAAGTGGGCGTGAACGATAAACAAATCACCGAAGAAACAGAACGTCTTACCCATATAGCCGAAAACCGTTATATTGTGCTCAATGATACCCAGCGCGCTGAGCGACATATGGAAGTGGGAAATAGAACTGGCGATATTATTATTGAGATAGCCCCGCCAGCACGCTTTAAAAACGCCAACAGCATGCATATTAGTAAAGGTGGGCATGGCTACATGAACACGCTGCCTGATATGGGGGCGACGTTTGTAGCAGTGGGACCTGCGTTTAAAACGAATACCACCCTACCTGTGTTTAGCAACCTGGAGGTTTATCCTGCGTTGGCCAAAATACTTGGCATTGCGCCGGTTACGCCGATAGATGGTAAGTTAGATGTGCTGGAAAAGGCGCTTACTCTTTAACTTTTCCCTTATCCCATACTTTACTTTCATTGCCCGCTAAAAGACGGGCAATGTTGTCTTTGTGGCGTAGAATGATAAGCAGCGAAAGCATTGCCACGGGCACGGTATATAAAGGCTTAATCAAAAATGTAAATAACGGCGCAAGAGATACTGCGATAAGCGCGCCTAATGAAGAATAGCCCGTAAGAAACACCACTACTACCCAACTCAAAATAAGCAAACCTGCTAAATCGAGGCCTATAGGGAGCATAGCGCCAAACGCAGTGGCGACGGCTTTTCCACCTTTGAAACCAAAATAGAGCGGAAAGATATGCCCCAAGCACGCGAAAATAGCAATGACGCCTAACATGATTGGCTCTATGCCCAGAAAGTAACTGCCGTAAACGGGAATAGTGCCTTTTAGTATGTCCATGACAAGCACGAGGAGTGCTGGAACACGACCGCCCAGTCGATACACATTGGTAGCACCTGGGTTTTTAGAGCCGGCGGTTCGTGGGTCTGGTAAACCAAACAGCTGGCTTATAACCACAGCACTTGAAAGTGAACCGAAAAGATAGGCAACAGCGATCATCAAAAGAGTTAGCGAAATCATTTTGTCATTCTAATTATTAAAAATATTGCCTTTTATTACGTTAAATTTGGTGTGTGCAAGTTCAATGGGCTTTAGTCGCATTAAATTGTGAAACCTTGGTTGCTCCCAGTTGTCATACAGCGGTATAGTTGTGCCACACAAGCGTAAAGCTACTCCATCCAAACGCGATATACCACCGTTTACCAGCAATATGTGGGTGAAAGCGCAGTAGTAAGACCAGTAGTAGGGCTAATAAAAACGGCGATAAACTGGTTTGATAACAGTACAAGATGAAAAATTCCATGGGAAAAATTTATATAACAGGGCTTGAAGTAGACACCCTGATTGGTGTTTATGATTGGGAGCGAGTAAGAACCACCCAGCTACTTCTTGATGTAACACTTGATGTTGATTTAAGCGCTGCGATGCAAAGCGACGATGTTGCAGACACTGTAGACTATGCAAAAGTGGCAGAGTGTATTGTAGAAGTAGGCAAAGAAAGCACATTTGAGCTACTTGAAGCTCTAGGTAATAAAGTGATGGACGCCGTTCTTGATAATTTCACCGTTGCGTCAATAACGCTTAAAATTGTTAAGCCTAATATCCTTCCCAATGCGCAAACGGTCGCTGTTGAAATGCGTAAAGAGCGCAATTAATGTCACAACACACCATCTTAATCAGCATTGGCTCTAATATTGAACGTGAGCATTACACCAAGCAATCTTTAGTTGCCCTGAAACAGCACTTCTCTGATGTTACAGTGTCCTCGGTCTACGAGAGCGAAGCGGTGGGCTTCAATGGAAGCCCTTTTTATAACGCCGCTGCTCGGGCGACGACGTCAAAAAGTATTGAGGAAGTGTGCGCAATTCTTAAAGCCATTGAAAAAGACAATGGCAGGGTGCATACAGACAAAAAATTCTGTGCCAGAACCCTTGATCTCGACTTGCTTACCTATGATAGTAAGGTGACCACAACCCCTGTGGTTTTACCTCGCGAAGAGATTTGCTACAACGCGTTTGTGCTTTGGCCGTTAGCTGAACTTGTTCCCAACGACATTCACCCTGAAACGCAAGAAACCTATGCCAAAATGTGGCAAAACTTTGATAAACAGAAACAGCAATTATGGCCGATTGACTTTACTTGGAGTTAAGCAAAGGAATGACACTTTTTGAAATTATTATTTTAGCAATTATTCAGGGCGTTACTGAATTTCTTCCTATCAGCAGCTCTGGACACTTGTTGTTGCCCGCTGAACTTTTTGGTTGGGTAAGTCAGGGCTTAGCGTTTGATGTCGCCGTTCATGTGGGAAGCCTGCTTGCGGTTATGATCTATTTTCGTCAAGAAATCGCTCAGATGACCGTAGCTTGGGTAACACAAGGGTTTAGCAAACAACAATCTACCGACAGTAAGCTTGCTTGGTACGTTATTGTGGCAACTATTCCAGCGGTTATTATTGGCTTTTTAATGAAAGGCTGGATAGAAGAAAACGCACGTACGGCGCTGGTAATAGCGGGTACCACTATTATTTTTGGTTTGCTGCTATGGTACGCCGATGCCACTGCAAAACGCGAACAAGAGCTTGAAGGACTGACACTTAAGCAAGCCATCTATATCGGGTTAGCCCAAGTATTGGCACTCATTCCTGGTACATCTCGCTCAGGTATTACGATGACCGCAGGTTTGATGTTAGGCCTTAAGCGCGAAGCGTGTGCACGCTTTTCCTTTTTGCTGTCTATTCCAGTTATTTTAGGCGCGGGGCTTTTAGCCACTCTCGACCTGCTTAATGCCAACGAAGCGGTAGACTGGTATGCGTTGCTTTATGGCGCGGCGTTTTCATTCGTAAGCGCCTACCTTTGTATCTATTTGTTCCTAAGCTGGATATCGCGTATCGGCATGCTGCCTTTTGTTATCTATCGCTTGGCGTTGGGCGTAATACTACTGTGGTTTGTTTTCGCTTAAGTAAAGAAAAAGGGCGCTATTCTTCGTATGAGGGGTCTTCGTATGAGGGGGTTATTCGCATGAGAATGTGCCCCAGCGCCGCACAAAAGCACTTAATTTTTAATTATGTTCGCAGGCAAATGTTTTAACACCGCTAACATAATTGGTAATCACCTAATTGGTAAGGGAAGTGAGATATGGCAGAAACAATATTTGACAAAATCATCAGCAAGGAAATTCCAGCGGACATATTGTACGAAGATGAATTGGCGCTGGCGTTTAAAGATATAAACCCTCAGGCACCGACTCACTTTCTGGTTATTCCGAAAAAGCAAATTGCAACGGTAAATGATATAGCCGAAGAAGATCGCGAGGTGGTGGGGCACTTGTCATTTGTTGCAGCAAAAATTGCAAAGGAGCAAGGGTTTGCTGACCAAGGCTTTCGTACGGTAATGAACTGTAATGAATACGGTGGTCAAACGGTATATCACATTCACCTTCACGTGTTGGCAGGCAAACCGCTAGGCTGGCCTCCTTACACTGAAAATATGAAGCAACACGTAGAATAGCGTGTAAAGTTAAGAATACAAAAATGCCGCCCTAGATGTTATCTCAGGGCGGCATTTTTATTTAATGAGTACAGTGCTTACTTAGTTAGCAAGCCCCAGTACTTTCTTACCTTGGTTGAAGTGAATATCAACTGGAATGCTCGCTGCCTCTAGGCGCGCTAAATCTGAAGCAAGATCGGGTTTAATTACACCCATAGTTTCTACTAGCTTCTCCACGCCATCGTAATCGCCGTCACCTTGTAATGTAAGGATTAGTTCAGATAGTGCTTCTACTGCGGCGCCCATCTTCTCCATATTTACGCGATACATGCCGTCTTCTGTTTTCTCGAAGGCGCCTTGCTGGGCAAAGAAGTTAAAGCGGATCATGTTCGCTTTTCCGTGTGCAGAACTTGCGCCGAAACGCACAGAACGGAAAATGCCAGCCATAAAGGTAACGTAATAATCTTCTAGTGTACCTTCAGTGATTTCACCTTTTTCAAGAAGACTTTGTACCATGTACAAACCTAGAATATCCGCTTTGCCTTCTTCAAGAGCTGACGCATGCTCTTTAAGTGCTCCGCGCACAGTCCCTGAACCATCTAGGGTGTTCTTAATCCCTAAACCGTGTGCCACTTCATGAAACATGGTGTTCGCGAAAAAGGCGTCGAACGTAATGTGTTCACGTTGCTCTAGTACAATTAACGTATCCGCAATAGGCACTAAAATAGTATCGAACTTTGCACGCATTGCGTTTTTAAGCTGCAGACGGCGGGTACCTTTTTCTAGCTGTACTCGCTCGTCATTGGGCAAGTTAATTGCAATGGTCTTACTGCCAGCATTAGAGTGGCCTGCATAATAAATAACATCATAAGCGTTAAGGTCTGCATCAGAACCTGGCATTTCCGCTTTATATGCCTCAGCAACCGGAAGACCTTGCTGTAATTCAGGTAAGAAGGCCGCGTATTTAGCTAGCTTTTCACTCCATGCTAAATCTTTAATAAGTACATAGGCTTCAAACGCTGCGCGATAGCCAAAGAGTTGATCTTCGTAGCTTTCGATAGGTCCAATAACCAGCTCAACAGGATTGGTCTTCATATCCATCCACGCCATGTCAGAAGCCAGGTAGTCGTTTGATAGTAGGGCTTCAGAACGCAGCTGCAAATATTGTTTAAAGCTCTCATCTTCAGCAAGCTCTGACGCTTTTTTAAGTAAGTCAGACGCCTTCATTAATTCGCTTTTAAAGGCTTCAGAATAAGGCACCGAATAAAGGTTGCCCGCTTCATCGCGCTTCACCATGGAATAAAGGCCTTGTTTGTCGCCAAAATCTGCCGTGGCAAATTCCTCTTTTTCCATATCATGGGGGTAGAACTCAGCGCCCAGCGCTTTGTCTTCATAGCCACTTAAAAAAGGCGTATCGCCATTTAAACGATCCCAAGGGCCATAGTTGATCGCTGCAAAGTGACGGACCTTTTCGTCGCTAATTGATGACAGAAATGCATCTTTATCTTCAAAGAACGCTTGTTTCCAGAACAAGTCGTCCATGATTTTCGATGCATCAATTAACAGTGAAAGCATTTTGTGTTGATTGTCACTCAGGTGTGACAAATCGCTGGTAAGATCTACGCCGTGATAAATAGACAAGCGAGACTCATCAACAAGTAAGGTTTGCTCGGAAGCGGTTTCAGGCTTTGCTGTCTGAGTTGGTGTTGTATCGGCGCTTTTGCTGCACGCGGTCAGCATAAATAAACCCGCTACTGCAGCTGCAATAGGAGAATAAGTTGTAATTGTTTTTTTCATAATGACTCTTACCGTGTGGTTTAACCGCATTGATTTACAGTATGCGGGGCGGTGAATAGATAGCTCACTATAGCTATGCTTTTGATTTAATACAAAAGTATGAAAAATATTTGCTTAATATCAATAGTGGTTTGCTACCAGTTGACTATACTTTAAAAAAAGCTCTGGTGGTTCTACCGTTGCTAATAATTCGCATCGACACTGTATTTTTTTAGTTGGTCGAAACTAAAGAGCTACTATAGTATGGTGATAGAAATACCATAATAAAACAATAAACGGTTTGTATTTTAGCGTGAAGCATAGAGGCCTATGTAAGTTAACGCACGGAATGCAACGCACAAACATCGAATCTATTTTAGTCATCAGTTTTGCTGGTGGTCGAGATGATTAACTGGTAAAGCAACCTATCGCCTTCACGAGGCTATTTGGAACTTTCTAAGGGTAGAAATATGTCTACACAGAACGCGCTTTCAACCATTTTGGTTGAAAAAATTAACAATGACACACTCGTCCTTCCCACGCTTCCTGCTATTGCATTGAAAGTCCGCAAAGCGGCAGACGATCCCGATATTAACTTAAACGCGATGGGTGATGTGATTGGTCAAGATCCATCACTTAGCGCAAGAATGATCAAAATTGCGAACAGTGCTTATATGGGACGTAGCGTAAAAGTTACTTCTATCAGCCAAGCGGTTACACGAATTGGTTTACGCCAAATTAAAAACATCTCTACTGCACTCGCTATGGAGCAATTATTCGTCTCTAAAAACGATGTAGTTGCACGCTATTTACAGCAAGAGTGGGCAAATACAGTTAATATCGTGGCTAACTCTATGGCGGTGCTTCAGCTTTACATAGCGCGCACCAAAAAGCGTGAAATGAGCATGGATACCATGACACTAGCGGCACTGGTTCACAACATTGGTGTTCTGCCTATTTTGACCGAGGCTGAGCGTCACCCTGAAGTCTTTGCGAACCCTTCATTCCTTGAAGTGGCAATCGATAAATTAGCTGGCCGTATTGGTGCAAGCATTATGACAGAGTGGGGCTTCGGAGAAACCTTCGTTAACGTTTCAAAAAATTGGAAAGACCTAAGCTACATGCCAGAAGAGTTAACCTACATTGATTTCGTTCGTGTTGGCGCTGCAGTCTCAGGTGCGGTAGACAGTCAAAAAGATGCGATCTTAAACTTAGCTATTCAGCGCGGTGTGGTTGAAGATATGGGCGAGCTTCACTCTGATGAGTTTGAAGAGCTTGCAAGCGCAGCGAAGCAGATCTTCTTGTAAGTGTTTTAAGCTAAAAAATACTGCAAAGGCCGGTACTGAAGCATAACTTCAGTACCGGCCTTTTCGTTATGAAAAGCTGAAAAATGGAAAGCTGACAATGAAACAGCATAAAGCAAACAAATGCTGCTACGCGCTAACAGGCTTCTTTTGAACGTAAAGCAGCAATAAACCTAACCCTAATCCCCACACCGCTGAAGTCATGGAATATAAACTAAATCCTGACGCCGTACACAGCATGGTAAGCAACGCAGGAGCCCTGTGGTGCTCTACTTCCATGGCGCGAACCACCGCTCCTTGCAGCGTAGCTAATAGGGCTAGTCCAGCAAGCAGATGAATAATGATACTGGGCATACTCACAAATAGCGCAACGACCACAGACGCTAATAACCCCATGAACAAATACGCCACCCCCGCTGCTATAGCGGCTTTATAGCGCTGCGACTTTTCATCATCCGCTTGCTCGCCCATGCATAGCGCTGCTGTTATCGCCGCTAAGTTAAAGGTAAAACCACCGAAAGGTGCTAATAAGGCTTGAACAATGGCAATGCCTGACAAAATGGGTTTGTGGTCGGGCGTATAGCCATGGGCGTGATGAATAGCTATGCCTGGCAAGTTTTGAGAAAGCGTGGTGATAAGAAAAAGGGGAAATGCTAATCCAATGGCAGCACTCAGTGAGAAAGTGGGCGTTACCCAAATAGGCTCGGGCAGGGTGAATATTGATGGCAGCCCTGGTGAGTCGCTTGATAGAGCAACCACACCATCTGCACTACTCATAAACAAGCTAATGGTCACCGACATGACCAGCAACAACAGCATAAGATAGCGGGGAAATAGTCGGCTTCCTACTAAATAAGCCGCGATAAATAACGCAACTAAGTACGGTGCGTCATTAACATCACTGAATATCGCAAGGCATATAGGTAAGAGAATGCCGGCCAAAAGCGCCGATGAGATTGCAGGGGGAATCCGACTTATTTGTTTGAGCAGGCTACGGCTTTGCGCAGTTACAAGAGAAAGCAAGGCACATAGTATAAATGCACCAATGGCTTCACTTAAACGGTAGTCACCGATACTGGTTAACAAAAAGGCCGCGCCAGGGGTAGACCAAGCGGTAACAACGGGCAGTTTGGATAGCCACGAAAACAGAATGCAGGTAATGCCCATACCGAGCCCAAGCGCCAACAACCAACTCACTACCATGTCGTCGCTGGCGCCGGCTTTACGCGCTACATCAATGATAATGACAACAGAACTACTGTAACCTACTGTAACCGCGGTTAGCCCTGCGCTGATATGACTTAACTTCCACTTGCTCATGAAAACCCTCGTGATGGAATTTCGATTTGGAATCGACCGAGCGATGAAACACGCTTTTAGTGTCTATCGAATGTGCTACTCTACCTTTTTGTGCGCTATAACGTACAATAGTTAACTTAACATCTGTGCGTTATAGCGCACAACTGGTTTATTAAACTCAGCGTCAAAATAAAAGGCCTTCATTACATGACAAAAGCAAATGCGCAGCCTTCTGCTATTTCAAGAAGTATTGCACACCACCTGCAGTCTGTTCGTAAAGCTCGGGGGCTTTCCCTTGATAAAACCGCGCAGTTGACGGGAGTGTCTAAAGCCATGTTGGGGCAAATAGAACGAGGCGAGTCTAGCCCCACAATCGCTACCTTGTGGAAGATAGCAACTGGTCTTGCGTGTTCTTTTTCTTCTTTCTTGTCAGGTGATGAAACCGCACCTACGTCCCAACATGCCGACAACAAGTTCGCTAACGACCCAAACGTAACCATAAAAACGCTATTTCCGTTTAACTCAGCCACCCAGTTTGAAATGTTTGAACTATGCTTAACGGACTTTCATGAGCAGCACTCTTCGGCGCATCAAATAGGCGTCACCGAACATATTCACGTACTACAAGGAAAGTTAGGGGTTTTGCAAGATGGTCAATGGCAAACCTATCAAGCGCAAGAGCAGTGTATATTACGCGCAGACCAGCCCCACGGTTATCGAGATGAAGTAGGAGAAACGCGCTTTATTGTGGTTATTCACTATCCAACTTAAAGCGGTTGGGCAACTTTCTTGCAAAAGCTAGGAAAAAGGCTAGGAAAAAAGCTAAGAAGTATTTGCGCTAAATGACGGTTGCCAGTTCAAACAAGCAAGTTAATTAACAGGACTTAATAAAAAGCCTAACTACCCCAAGGTGATTAGGCTTTTCGATAGCGCTAGGCTATCTTTTTCATCGGCTTAATATTTATTTGCCATAAGTTTATAAACTATCGTCGTTAAGATTAAGCGCACCACGAAGGAAGTTAAGCAGTGTACAAATTTCGGCTGACATAAGCGCGAACTCTGCATCAAGGCGAGCTTCAACCTGATCTTTTGGCACATCGTCAGTTTCTTCTTTAATGCGATCGGTGAACTTAACACGTTTAATGGCGCCATCCTCACACATAATAGCCGTCAACGTCTCTGCATATTCGAATGCAACCTTTTGAACCAGCTTACCGGCATCCAAATGAATACTAATTTCTTCGCTGTCTAGCGGCTGGTTCTTACAACGAATAACGCTGCCAGTGTCATCGGTAGATTTAAGCTCAGCTTCTTCAAGTAGACCTACACCTTCTGGTGTTGACTCAGTAACCCAGTGCGTAAGCTCGCTTTGAAGGCTTCTGCGCGTAAATGGCACTACTGGAAGTGAGCCTATGGCTTTTCTTACCATGGCCAAAAAGGCTTCGGCTTTGCCATCAGATGATGCGTCAACTACGACTAAGTTGTCAGCAAGCGAAATAAAGCCGTGAGTGTAGGTGTTTTTTGTAAATGCCTGGGGCAGCAAACGGGTTTGAATTTCTTGTTTAAGATCTGCTTTGGCTTTTTTACCAACTGGCGAACCGGTTTCCATTTCAATTTTGGCCACCATTTCGTCAAACTCGGCATTTACCACTGCGCCGGGCAAGATCTTTTCCTGTTTCTTTAGGGTTATCCAAAAACGCTGTTGAACAACATGGAACATGGTGCCTTGCTTACCCGCCTGAGAAAACGGAGAGGCGAACCCCATGGTTGCTAAGTCCTGGCTACCGCACGGGCGAAAAGCGTGTTCGTTAAGGGCACGTTCTAAATCGCCCTCGTCTAGCGATAACGGCTGAGTAATTTGATAGGCTTTTACATTTTTAAACCACATAGTGTAAGCATTCTCTTGATAAAAATAGGGCGCAAGCCTACCAACGTAAGACTCGCGGTGCAATTGAATAAAAGGCCCTAGAAAGCGGGCACCTTAGATTGATAGTGGCAAGAAAGGTTAAGCACTCTTTTTCGGAAAACGAATGGTGTACTGTAAGCCGTTGCCAAGCGTACTGTCGGCCTCTATATGCCCATGCAGTGACTGTGTAACTAGGTTGTACATAATATGTGTGCCTAGACCGCTACCACCTTCTCCGCGTTTGGTAGTAAAGAAGGCATCAAACAACTTACTGAGCTCTTCTTCGCTTAAACCTTTTCCGTCATCTTGGTAGTGGATCACAACATTATCACCATCTTCTTTTACATCTAGTGTTACAGAGCCGGCCGCTTTGCCTTCAAAGCCGTGCGTAATTGAGTTAACCACCATATTGGTAACGATTTGAGCGATGGCGCCAGGTGCACAGGTCACAACTAAATTGTCGGGGCAGGATACGTTAATTTGATGTTCAGTATGCTTAAAACTTGGCTTAAGTGACTGAATAATTTCGTTAATATAGTCGCCCAACACAAATTCGCGCTCGGTTTCACTGGTCTGGTCAACGGCCACCTGTTTAAAGCTGGCGATAAGATCAGATGCGCGTTCTAGGTTACTTAAAAGTAATAGCGCAGTTTGTTCTGCTTCATCGATGAAGCTTGCCATGTTCTTACTGGTCAGGCTTTTATCTTCGAAGTCGGTCTTTAAATTGTTCAGTCGCTCTTGTAGAAAGCTGGCTGCGGTCACACTCACGCCCAATGGCGTGTTTACGTCATGCGCGATGCCGGCCACCAGACCGCCAAGCGACGCCATGCGCTCCGACTCGACTAATTGTTCTTGCGCTTGATGAAGTGTATCCATCGAACTGGCTAGCTCTTGGTTACGTTTGCGCAGTTCGGCTTCTATATACTGACGATTTTCGTTTTCTTGGCGAAGCTCTCGCTGGTGGGCAATAAGCTCGTCTTTTTGCTGCTCCAAGTCGAGCATGATCTGAGACAACGACGCTGTTTTCTTTGCCACTTCTTGTTCTAAAATCAGGTTTTGGTCGTCTAGCTTCTTATTGGCAAGAGTGAGTTCATTCTGCGCGTCTTTCAGCTTATTGTTTGAAATAATCAGGTCGTCAATAACGTGGTTGTAAGATTCCTTAAGCTGTAATAGCTCGTTGTCATCATCGAGCTTTATGCTGAGTTTGCTCTCTTCTGGGTGCTGAGGATCGAAATTACCCATTTGCTCGGTAATGGTTTGCAGCGGTTCAGAAAGCATGGTGCGAAATGCGGTCATGAACAAGAAGACCAGAAAGGTGGTTTTTACTAACGCGTTACCGATAAGAAAAAATACGCCCACTTCAATACGGCTAAAAATAGTATCAAAGCTAGAATACAAGGTAACGTCGCCAACCGTAGATTCGCGACCTGAGAATTTAAATACTAGTGGGAAGCTGTAGCTAAATACGCCGCCGGGATGATCTTCAATTATTTCACGGTCAACCGGAGCAGGAGAGCGCTGAGCACGGATGCCGTACTCGGCAATGTAGTTACCGTTTTCACCACGAACTTGAAGCCCTTCAACAATAGGCAATGACATAAGGCCTTCGGCGATGGCACGCACTTGGTCGTGGTTAAGTTCCCACAAAGCGCGGGTCAGGCTAGAAGAAAAGGTGTTTTTTAGCGTTTGAAGCTCGCCTTCAACGTGATTTTTCGTGCTGAGGTATTCTGTAAAGATCTGTCCTACCGTCACTAGCAGCGTGAGAGAAAAGTACACTGACAACACTCTGGCTAAGAGTTTCCTTGATAACCCTGTCTTGACCGCAGCCATCGATAAACACACCCCTGTTACATCAGACCTTTTAAATCACCGACAACGCTTGGTAGTTGCTCACCTTTGCAACAATAACAGTCGGTTTTATGTAATTTCAAGAATATGCGTAATCGTATGAATAAACAAGATTATGTATTTAAACTTTGGAACAAGCTTGTATTAAACTTGACACATAAATGTAATCGTTTTAATAAAACTGTCACAGACCACATTAATAATAACGGCGTTTAAAAATGAGCAGGAATATTACGATGTCTCGTACAGTGTTGGTGGTTGAGGACGAAGCGCCTATCCGTGAAATGCTTAAGTTTGTGCTTGAGCAATCTGGTTTTAACATTATTGAAGCCGAAGATTTCGACATCGCGCAAGAAAAAATTTGCGAACCTTACCCAGATTTAATCTTATTAGATTGGATGTTGCCGGGAGGAAGCGGTGTACAGCTAGCTAAAAGTTTAAAGCAGCACGAGTTTACTCGTGACATTCCCGTCATCATGCTTACAGCCCGTGGCGAGGAAGAAGACAAAATTCGCGGCCTGGATGCTGGCGCTGATGACTACGTTACTAAACCATTCTCGCCGAAAGAGCTTGTGGCAAGAATAAAAGCAGTGATGCGAAGAGTTACGCCTACATCAAGCGAGGAGCCCATTGAATTTAATGGTCTTAAACTTGAACCGGTATCACATCGCGTAATGGCGAATGAAGAACCGTTAGACATGGGGCCGACTGAATTTAAGTTGTTGCACTTCTTTATGACGCACCCAGAACGTGTCTATAGCCGAGAGCTACTGCTAGATAATGTTTGGGGAACCAATGTTTATGTAGAAGACAGAACGGTAGATGTACATATTCGACGTCTACGCAAAGCTATCTCTCGCCACGGACATGATGCTATGATCCAAACAGTACGCGGCGCGGGTTACCGTTTTTCTACTAAGCTGTAATAAATGTAGTGTTTAGGGAGTAACATAGTGTTATTCCCTTGATGCCGCTGCGCCATCTGGGCATACGCCCAATTCCACCTTTAACAACGCGAGCTATTTCATGTATTACCCGTTCTCTTGGTTGAGAAGTACATTGCGCTTAGTGCTATTCCTTGTGGTTTTTGCGCTAGTCGGGTGGTATCTAGATGATATGTTATTCGCCGTTGCTATTGGCGCAACCCTGCTACTGCTATTTAACTACTGGCATCTTTACAAGCTAAATCGCTGGTTATGGCATAGTCGTAAAATGTCTCCACCTACCGTGCGTGGCGTGTGGGAACATATTTATGAAGGGATTTATTACCTTCAGCGTCGTAACCGCAATAAGCGCAAAGAGCTTGGTGAATTGGTAAAGCGCTTTAGAGAGGGGTCTGAAGCCTTGCCTGATGCGGCGGTAGTGGTTGATGCTAAGGCCTGCATTATTTGGTGTAACCGCCTTGCTCGCTTGGATTTAGGGCTTAAATGGCCGCAAGACTCTGGGCGTCGAATCGACAACTTGTTGCGCCATCCGGAGTTTATTCAGTACTTTCATGCAGGGAATTATAAATACCCCATTGAAGTACCGTCACCTACCAACCCCAACAAAACCTTTGAATACCGGATTATGCCGTATGGCGATGAGCATTTGTTGCTGATTGCCCGTGACATAACGCGGGTGTCCCAGCTTGAAGAAATGCGTAAGGACTTTGTGGCAAATGTGTCTCATGAATTGCGTACACCGCTAACGGTCATTAACGGATACCTTGAAATTCTTCCTATTGATGAAGACTCCGATCCATTCATGCAAAAAGCGATGAAAGAAATGACATCGCAAACCCACCGTATGCAAAACTTGATAGAAGACTTGCTGGTGTTGTCGCGCATTGAAGCAAGTTCGGAACGCATCTACGAAAATGTTGTGAATATTCCTGTGGTCCTTGCGCAAGTGGAAAGAGAAGCGCAGGCGCTTAATAAAGAGAAAAACCACACAATAAACTTCCACATCGACAAAGAACTCTATGTTTTCGGTGTAGAGACCGAGCTTCGAAGTGCTTGCTCAAACCTAGTGTTTAATGCGGTGCACTACACACCTGCTGGTGGCGAAATTAATGTGTACTGGCGACGTAAACCCAATGGCGCGCAATTTTCTGTGGTAGATAACGGTGATGGTATTGAGCCAAATCATCTAAACCGCCTTACCGAGCGCTTTTATCGCGTGGATAAAGCGCGCTCTCGCAAAACCGGTGGCTCTGGCTTAGGCCTTTCCATTGTAAAACATGTACTAAGTCATCATAATTCCCGTTTAGATATAACCAGTGCATTGGGTGAGGGTAGCAATTTCTCGTTTGTGCTGGATAACGAGTTGATTGCAGAGCAACTGTAACCCCTGTCTCTTTATACACATCT
>NZ_JAFLMX010000127.1:0-3631 GCF_017849675.1 Alteromonas sp. AO-Serp | reverse complement strand
GCAGATCATAATCTAAGGTAATTCAGTATAATACGGATATAGCGCAGTACTTCTCGGACTATGAATACATGAAATACAAATCGAACAAAGGTTTTACTCACGGGCAACCAGATAAAATAGGCGTATTAGTAACAAATTTGGGTACGCCAGAAGCGCCAACAAAGCAGGCGCTACGCCCTTATTTAAAAGAGTTTCTTTCAGACCCTCGCGTGGTCGAAGTGCCAAAAGCAATTTGGTGGTTTGTATTAAATGGCATTATTCTAAACTTTCGCCCCAAGCGTTCGGCAGAGGCGTATTCCACAGTGTGGACGGAAGAAGGCTCTCCGCTTATGGCAATCACAAAAGCGCAAGCATCAGCTATTGCTGAGCGCTGTAAAGCTCAATATGGCGATGACGTAATTGTTGATTTTGCCATGCGCTACGGAAAGCCCGCCATTGGCGACACCATTGAGTCCATGTTGGCAAAAGGTGTACGTAAACTCGTCGTTTTACCGCTTTACCCTCAATACAGCGCGTCGACAACTGGTTCTACATTTGATGCTATCGCTAAGGATTTCACTTCTCGCCGTTGGCTACCAGAACTTCGCTTCGTGAATCACTACCACGACCGCGATAATTTCATCACCGCGCTGGCTAACAAAGTAAAAGCGCATTGGGAAACCCATGGAAGAGCGGATAAGTTAATCTTGTCTTACCACGGTATTCCCAAGCGCTATTTAATGAATGGTGATCCCTATCACTGCGAGTGCCACAAAACGTCGCGCTTGCTTGCCGAGAAACTTGGCCTTTCACACGACGAATATATGACAACTTTCCAGTCTCGTTTTGGTCGAGAAGAGTGGTTGAAACCGTATACAGATGAAACATTAAAGTCTTTACCTGAAAAAGGGGTGAAATCCATTCAGGTTATGTGTCCTGGCTTCTCAGCCGATTGCTTGGAAACTATTGAAGAAATTGGTGAAGAGAATCGTGAATACTTTATGGAAGCGGGTGGTGAACGCTATGAATACATAGCGGCATTAAACAGTGATGAAGAACACATTGATGTGCTCTTTGACATAGTGCGAGAAAATTTACATGGTTGGACGGTAGAATCGGACAATGGTTTGCGTGCAGGCTTAGCAAGAGCGCTAGGCGCTGAAAAGTAGCGTTTGAAAAGCTGACAGTAAACGTTTCGAGAGAAACCAATAGGGAAGTCACCCTTGGTGGGACATTGATTATATAAAAGGGAGAAAAGGTCGTGGAAGGCAAAGCACCAAAGGCACTACTTAAAGCGCAAAAACTGGCGAACTTGCTGGATACTGCTGTAAAGCTCCCTTTTATCCCAATAAGAATAGGCTTGGATTCAATCGTGGGCCTTATTCCTGGAGCCGGTGACGCGCTGATGCTCTTCGTTTCACTTCGAATAGTTTGGCTGGGAAAATCATTGGGTATGCCCAAAGCGTTAATAGCTCAAATGGTAAAAAACTCAGCCATCGATTTTGGCTTGGGTTTTATCCCATTTGTTGGCGACATCGCGGACATATTTTATAAAGCCAATCAGAAAAATGTCCGTATCATGGAACGCTGGTGGATAAGCGAAAACAAACATGAAGTAGATAAAGTCACACAGAGGGTGCTATCCGAATGGAGTGCTGAATAACCTAGGTTTAGTGACCCAAATGCCTGCGTTTTTTCCACTTTTGCTTATTTACTGTGTAAAGCTACGTAAATCTTGAGTAAATAAGAGAACCTTGTCCTTTAGCTAAATGTCTTTTTTGCAAAGACAACCAAGGGCAATATACGATGACATCAAACAAACTAACGGAAAAGCCGCTCAAGCGACGCCGCTTTATGAAAACTGCGGTAGGACTTACATTGGCTCCTATTGCTATCGGATTGTGGGGGTGTGGAGGTTCCAATTCCACCTCTGACAGTTCCACAGCATCTAACTCCTCATCTTCCAATAACGACACCGACTCAAATGCAGGATCAGACGAAGATTTTGACGGTTGGGCAAGCGGTGGCACGTCAGCTATGACATCAGATTTTCCAGACGATAGTTTATTTGACACTGCTTCTGTATGCAGTGTGGCTCTCACAGGTTCTCAAACGGAAGGCCCGTGCTATTTTCAAAGTGACTATATTGACGACATATCATATGAGCAAACAGGTTTGCCGATGATGTTGTGTCTGCAGTTAATTGATGAAGCCTGCAATCCCCTATCGGGTTATGAAATTGAAGTATGGCATTGCGATGTAGATGGCGTTTATTCAGGAGATACCAGTGATAGTGCCGATGCCAGAGGATTTAATTCGGCATTTTGCACGGGAAATGAGGCGGATGCATTACGTGCGAAGTGGTTCAGAGGTATTGCGGTGACAGATGCTAGCGGAAGAATAAACCTAAAAAGCTGTTTTCCCGGCTGGTACAGCAGCCGAGCTATCCACATCCATTTTCGTATACGTCGCAACAATACTGATCAATTGGTTTCTCAATTTGGCTTTTCCGATAGCTTTTGCCAAGACATTTGTACCAATCATCCCGACTACAGTCACCGGGGTGAGCCAGACACGTTGCTGGGGCAAGATACAGTGTTTGGCAGTGACTACAATGAATATACATTCAGTGTGTCTCAAAACGAAGATGGTTCTTTGCTCGCATACAAGCGCATAATAATCAGTGATTAGACTTCCTTTTTCTCTCCTATACACTATTTTTTAACATGCCCGTTAGCTACGGGCATTTTATTACGCACAGTAAACCCATTCGCAGCATTGTTTCGTAGCACAACTAAGAATAACTTTATTTCCTGCTCAAATTACAAGGAGCGTGCAGCACATGAAAGCGTCCGACTTATTTGTGAAAGCGTTAGAAGCAGAAGGCGTGGAGTACGTCTTTGGTATCCCAGGCGAAGAAAACCTAGACTTACTTGAGTCGTTGCGCGAGTCCTCCATTAAGCTGGTGCTGACGCGTCACGAGCAAGGTGCTGGTTTTATGGCTGCTACTTACGGCAGGCTTACCGGAAAAGTGGGAGTGTGCCTTTCGACCTTAGGGCCTGGTGCCACTAATTTAGTTACGCCCGCAGCCTATGCTCAGTTAGGCGCGATGCCAATGTTGATGATAACGGGGCAAAAGCCAATCAAAACCAGCAAGCAAGGTCGCTTTCAAGTTATCGATATCGTGGACATGATGCGGCCCATTACCAAATTCACCAATCAAATAGTAAGTGGAGACCGAATACCTTCTACCGTTCGAGAGGCTTTCCGACTGGCGTCAGAAGAGCGCCCTGGCGCAGTGCACTTAGAATTGCCTGAAGATATTGCAGCGGAGCAAACGAATGCGCAGCTTTTAACACCCAGTAGAACGCGTAGACCCATCGCCGAATATAAAGCAATCGCTTCTGCCATTACAATGATAGAAGAGGCTCAATCTCCTTTGTTATTGATTGGCGCCGGAGCAAACAGAAAGCTAACAGCGAAAATGCTCAGGGAGTTTGTTGATAAAACCTGCATTCCATTTGTTACCACCCATATGGGGATAGGGGTACTATACGAAAGCGACCCGCGCTTTGCAGGGAATACTGCTCTGTCTGACGGTGACTTTGTACACAGGGCAATAGAGCGTGCCGATCTTATTATCAACGTAGGC